>JBILFE010000188.1:0-6490 GCA_044351705.1 Luteolibacter sp.
GCGCTGGCAAGCGCGGACATGGTCTCCTCCAAGCGGGTATCCGGGTCGGGCCGGTGGGAGTAAAAAACATCCACATAACTCAGGCGCAGGCGCTTGAGCGATTGATCCAGCGAGGCGAGCAGATGCTTGCGCGATCCCCATTCGCCGTAGGGCCCCCGCCACATCTCGTGGCCGGCCTTGGTGGAGATGATCAATTCATCGCGGTGGCAAACGAAATCCTCCACCAGGATGCGCCCGACATTTTCCTCGGCGGTGCCGGGCGGCGGCCCGTAGTTGTTAGCCAAATCAAAATGGGTGATGCCGCGATCAAAGGCACGGCGCATGATCTTGCGGGCTTCCTGAAAATCATCAATGCGACCGAAATTGTGCCAGAAACCCAGGGAAATGGCAGGCAGCAGCAAGCCTGAATCACCGCAGCGACGGTAAGGCATGCGGCCATCATAGCGGTCAGGATCAAACATGGCCCACTATTGCACGCGGCTCCTCACTTGCCAAGCATTGAATGAATTTCCATGCCGGTTCATGGCCGCCACAGGTCAATCGGCCGTGCGGCGCTGGTGTGGAATGGCAGCTCCACCTTGCATCCGGTGGCGGCGGATTGGTAGGCGGCAAAGATGACTTCAAGCACCGCACGGGCGTCCTCGCCGGTGACCAGCGGCGGCTTGTCGTTGCGCACGCAATCCACAAAGTGCGCCATCTCCTGGTGAAATCCGTAGTTCCAGGCCTCCTCGAAAATGGTGAAGCTCCAGCCCTTGGTGCTGCCGGCTTTTTCGACGGCATAGTCATAACCGCCGTTACTGTAGGTTTCGATGGCGCTGCCGTGGAGCAAGTCGGCATAGGCGACCCCACCCGAGCCGTATACTTCCGCCCGGTCATCCATGCCGCCGAGTTTGGTCCAACTTTCCTCGGCAATGGCAATGACACCATTGACAAACTCGATGATGAGAATCGCGTTGTCATCACCGCGCGTCTTGTCGCCGTGGACCTGCGTGCTCATCTGGGCGTATACCGACTTGATCGGTGGCCGCCCCAACATCCAGCGGAAAAACTCGATGGCATGACAGCCCATGTCCATGGTGACCCCACCACCGGAACGCTCGACATCCCAGAAATGCGCGGCATGCGGTCCGTCGTGTTTTTCGGTTTGCTTGAGCAGCGTGGGCGCCCCCAGCGCGCCGGAATCCAACAATTGCTTCAAGCGCACGTACTTGGGGGCGAAGCAGAGTTCCTCCGCGTACATCAACTTGACGCCCGCACTGCGACAGGCACCGATCATGCGATCCGCCTCGGCGAGACTCAGGCAAAAGGGTTTTTCGATGACGATGTGCTTGCCGGCGGCGGCGGCATCTAACACGACCTGGCAATGCAAATGATTGGGGACGCCGACGACGACCATCTGGATGCCAGGCTGTGCCAGCAACTCGCGGTAATCGGTGAACGCCAGTGGGATGTCAAAACGCGCGGCAAACCGCCGTGCATTGCCCGGCGTGGGGGATGCGACGGCGGCGAGTTGCGCGTGCGGACAAGCGAGCAAGGATTCCGCATGAATCGACGAAATAAACTGGGAGCCGATGAGGCCCACCTGCACGGGAGCTTTGTGCATCCGCCAGTGGCGTTACGGCTTGGGGGTGGCGTCGGCGGCGAGATCGCCGAGGGCATATTGGGTGCCATCGAGGAAGAAGCGCAGGACGGCGGGTTCCTGGAAGACATTGGTGTCGTGGCCGAGCGAGCAATAGAAAACGCGGCCCTCGGCTTCCTTGCGGATCCAAGCCACGGCAAAGTCCTTGTCGGCACGCTTGCCCTTGCCACCGGTGGCGGCGTCGCTGAGGTCGATGCTCAACAACACCCGGCAGTTGGCGCGGCTATAGGGGTCTTTCATCTCGTAGATTTCGTCCTTGAGCTTGAAGCCCTTGCCTTCAAACGCCTTGGCCAGCACGTGCTCAGGTTCGTCAAGCTTGAACGCCCAGGTGCCACCGCCCCCCCACGGATGGCCGTTGAACAACGCTCCGAGCATCTTGGCACCGTCGGGCCATTGATAGAAATTGTCGGTGGCGGCGTGGATGCCGACGAGGCCCTTGCCGCTGCGGACGAAGGTGAGAATGGCTTGCTGCTGTGCCTCGGAGAGCTTGAGTCCGGTGGTGTTGTTGAGGGCGATGGCATCGTATTTCGCCAAGTTGGCCGGCTCGAACACAGCGTAGTCGGCGCTGAAATCGGCCGTGTAAGCCCCGGTCTTGATTCCCATCAACTCGATGGCCTTGTTGCCGGCGGCAATGCCACCGCCGTGAAAGAATCCTTCGCAACGCCAGAACACCAGGATCTTGCGTGCCTTCTTGGGCGCGGCACTCACCTTGGCGGGCACCGCCGAGGCGATCTTGGTTATATCCGCGTCGGATATGTTGGGAAGTTTGTTCTCCGCAAAAGCGTTGAGTGACAAAGCGATTGCGGCGGCGGCACACAGGGTGATTGGTTTCATAAGGATGGACTCGATTGGTTAGGCTGACACCGGCTTGCTTCCAAGATGATTTGGATTGGAATGAGCCTAATGCGTACTCCCGGTACTTGGCAATTTCAATTTTCTTTCAACTTTTCACCGCAGGTCGCGTGCCAGCTTGCGGATGAGCCCCGGCCCTTGATAGATGAAGGAGGTGTAAACCTGCACCAAGCATGCCCCGGCACGGAGTTTTTCCCGAGCATCCTCCAGCGAGGAGATCCCGCCCACTCCGATGATGGGCACACGACCCCCCAGATGACTGGCAAACGCTTGCAATACAGCCGTGCTTTTCTTCAATACCGGAGGACCCGACAAGCCCCCCGCTTCCCCAGCTCGGGGGTGTGAGGCCACCGCGTCGCGGTCGAGCGTGGTGTTGGTGGCGATCAAACCATCCAAGCCACCTGCTAGAAAAACCGCCGCCAACTCGCGGATATGGCTGGCATCAAGGTCCGGTGCCACTTTGAACAACAACGGCACCCGCTTGCCATGCTCACCCGCAAGGCGTGCTTGCTCGGCCTTGAGCGCGCCGAGCAGCCGCGCGCAGGCTTCCGGCCCTTGCAACTCGCGCAGCCCCGGGGTGTTAGGCGAGGACAAGTTCACCGCAATGTAGTCCGCCACCGGATAAGCTTCGCGCAGGCACGCCAGGTAATCGGCGGCCGCATCGGCGTTGGGCGTGTCCTTGTTTTTTCCAATGTTGAAGCCAATGATGCCAGCGTAGGTCTTGACCCGGCGCACATTGGCCACCCCGGCCTCAATGCCGGAATTATTGAAACCCATGCGGTTGATGATCGCTGCTTGATCGACCAAACGAAACAATCGTGGCTTGGGGTTGCCTGACTGCGGCCGCGGCGTGAGGGTGCCAATTTCGATGCTCCCAAATCCCAAGCGCCCCAACCCATCAATGCAATCCCCTTCCTTGTCCATGCCTGCGGCAAGCCCCACCCGATTGGGAAACTTCAATCCCATCACCTCCACCGCCGCCGCCGAGTCCTGCGCCGGATACACCTGCCGCAACACCCCACTGCGCTCCGCCAGCCGCAACACCCCCAAACTCACATGGTGCGCCACCTCCGGATCAAACCGAAACAATCCCGCACGAATCATTGGATAAAGAACGTCAATCACGCCCGCACTCTGCCCCGCCACCCCCGCCTTGTCGAATCCCACCTGCCGCCAATCCCATCTTTTTTCACCCCATCCAACCGCCCGCTAATTGCTTCAAAAATTGGCCCGCCATCTGCTCTAATGAAAAAGTTGAGATTGTGCTTGCATTCCACCCAATAATTCTATTTTTTTCTTTTTTAGGCGCGGTGCCGCCGTATTTGTCGATTTCTTAGAATAATTCCAAATTTCCTGCATCCCATGTACAGAACAACCACATATACCACCATGTCACACGAATCAGAAGGCAGTTTGAAAATCTACCTGCGGGAAATATCCGCCACCCCCTTGCTCAGTGTTGAGGACGAGATCAGGTTGGCGGAGCGCATCAAGCTAGGCGACCCGGAGGCACGCAACCAGATGATCCGCGCCAATCTGCGCTTGGTGGTGAAAATTGCGCAAGACTACGCGAGTTACGGCATGCCGGTGACCGATTTGATATCCGAAGGCAACATCGGGCTGATGAAGGCGGTGGAACGCTTTGATCCGGACAAGGGCGGCAAACTTTCCACTTATGCCGCGTGGTGGATCAAACAATCCATCAAGCGCGCACTGGCCAACCAATCCAAGACGATCCGCCTGCCCGTCCACATGGTGGACAAGATTGCCAAGATGCGGCGCATTGCGGTGTTGCTGACCGAGGCGTTGGGGCGCGAGCCCACGGATGAGGAATTGGCCGAAGAGGTGGGACTGCCGCGTCGCAAGTTGGCGATGCTGCGGCAAGCCTCGCAACGTCCGACCTCGCTGGATTCCCCCATCAATGATGGTGAGGCCACCGAATACGGCGAAGTCATCGGCGATGAGCGGATGGCCAATCCGCTCGACGCGCTCTTGGACAAAAACATGTTCGGGGAAATCGACGGCTTGTTAGAAATTCTCGACAAGCGTGAGCGGCGCATCATTGATGTGCGCTTCGGCTTGACAGGTTGCACCCCACTGACTCTGGAGGAAGTCGGCCGCCAATTCGGCGTGACCCGCGAACGCATCCGGCAACTTCAGAACTCAGCCCTGGTCAAAATGCGCAAGGCGCTGTCCACCAAGGATAAGCCGAAGACCGTGCCTCAGAGCGTCGGGTTCGCCTAAGGAGCGACGACACTCATGTCGTCGGCCGGAGGGAAATCCATGGTCGGGCGCCACGGCACCGACCATGAACGATTCCTCAGCATGCACCACATGAGTGTGGTGCCTCCTTATCTGCCACTTCAAGGGCATTGAGCAGGTGCCCGCCACCTTGGCTGCGCCGCACATTGGCTAGATCCATATCTTTTTTTCATCCGTGACGTTGCATTGTTGATGGGGAGTCGTAGTTTGTTGCTGGGGGGTATCGGATGATGCCGATCCGGGACCGGCCAGCAGCTTAGCTAACAACCATATGACGCAGGCTTTTGGAGACAGTATGAAGATCTACCTGAGGGAGATATCGGCGACACCGCTGCTCTCGATGGAGGAGGAGGTGGCGTTGGTCATGCGAATCAAGGCTGGCGATGCGGAGGCGCGCATGCAGATGATCCGGGCCAATCTGCGCTTGGTGGTGAAAATCGCGCAGGACTATGCCGGATACGGCACGCCGGTGATGGACTTGATTTCCGAGGGCAACATCGGATTGATGAAGGCGGTGGAACGTTATGATCTGGGTAAAGGAGGCAAATTTTCCACCTATGCCGCCTGGTGGATCAAGCAATCGATCAAGCGTGGCTTGGCCAACCAATCCAAGACGATCCGGCTGCCGGTTCACATGGTGGACAAAATCGCCAAGATCGGGCGGATTGCCGTCATGCTAACCGAGGCCTTGGGGCGGGAGCCGACGGATGAGGAGTTGGGCGAGGAACTCGGCCTGCCAAGCAGCAAGATGACGAGCCTCCGACAAGCCTCGCAACGCCTGACTTCGCTGGATGCTCGGGTCAACGATGGGGAAGCAACTGAGTATAGCGAGGTGATCGGCGATGAGATGGCACGCAACCCGCTGGACGCGCTCTCGGACAAGAACCTGTGGGTGGAACTCAACGACTTGCTCAATATTCTAAATGAACGTGAACGCCGGATCATCGATGAGCGCTTCGGCTTGACAGGCGGCACGCCCATGACTTTGGAAGACGTGGGCCACCTGTTCGGGATGACCCGCGAGCGCATCCGCCAACTTCAAAACGCCGCCCTGACAAAAATGCGCAAGGCCCTCAGCAAAAAGGAAAGTACCAGCGTGAATTTCGCAGAGGCTTATCGACAGATTAAGAAACTGTTGCGACAAAAGGTGAATGCTTGAGGCGCGCGCCCACCTGTCAGTCGGCCGGGACGTGCGGCTCAAAGGTCATGGCGCGCTCGTGCTCGCGGGCTTTGGCGGCGATCCGGGCTTGCTGATAGAAATGATCCTGAACGCGGAATGATTTTTTACCCTTGGCACGGGTGAGCCGCTGGCAACTGCCGTTGGGCAACAGCCGATATGCCTGTGTGTTATCCTGGAAGAAGGCTTCCAGCATCCGGGCCAGACGCCGCTTCATGGCGGCCTCCTCAATGGGAATCATCAATTCAATGCGCTTGTCGAGATTGCGCGTCATCCAGTCCGCGGAGCAGATGTAGACTTCCGGGTTGCCTCCCTGATGAAAGTGGAAGATGCGGGAGTGTTCCAGGAAACGATCGATGACTGAGACCACCTCGATGTTTTTCGAGTATTTGGGGTCGCCGGGTTTGAGGCAACAGATGCCGCGGACGTTGAGTTGGATGTGGACTCCGGCTTGGGAGGCTTTGTAGAGGGCGGCGATGATGTCCGGATCCTGCAGTGAATTGACCTTGGCAATGATGCTGGCGTGAAGTCCCTGTTTGGCGCTCTCCGCTTCGCTGGCT
>JBILFE010000190.1:0-6477 GCA_044351705.1 Luteolibacter sp.
GACCCTTAGCGAGGCGGGCCTGATCACGGAAGCCAACCTGGCTGCCGCCACCCTGCTGGGGGTACCGCGTGGGGAGTTGGTCCGGCAGGCGTTCTCGCGCTACATTCACCGCGACGACGAGGACAGTTACTATCTATACCGCAAGCATCTGCGTGCGAGCCAAGACACAGACACAGGGAAAGCCGGCACGCCACAGGAGTTACAACTGCGCATGGTGAAACCCGATGGCACGCTCATCTGGGTGGCCCTGCAAACCCTTGCCGTGCAAATCGCCGCCGATAAACCCGCCTACCGCGTGGTGATGATCGACATCACCGCCCGCAAGCAAACGGAGGAGGCGCTGCGCCAGAGTAACGAGTGCTTCCAAACCCTCGCCACCCTGGCTCCGGTGGGCATCTACCTGACCGACCCGGACGGCGGTTGCCGTTACGCCAACCCAAGCTGGTGCGAGATGGTCGGCCTGAGCATGGAGCAGGCACTGGCATCCGGCTGGGCCGGCAGCTTGCATCCTGATGATCGCGACTCGGTGTTTGCCAGTTGGCAGCACATGGTGGAGTCCCATGGCCACTGGAGCATGGAATATCGCTTTCAAACCCCGGCCGGCAAAATTACTTGGGTTTACGGCCTGGCCACCCCGCAGTTCGACGCCACGGGCAGTATCCTCGGTTATGTCGGCGTCAATGTTGACGTGACCGAGCGCAAGCAACTGGATGCGGTGCAACACTTTCTGGCCAGAACCAGCGGCGGAATCCGCGATGATCCCTTCTTCCACGCGCTGGCCGCTTACTTGGCCAGCAGTCTGGACATGGACTTTGTCTGCATTGACCGCCTTGAAAGCGATGGCTTGAACGCCCACACGGTGGCCATCTGGTCCGACGGCCATTTCGAGGACAACATAACCTACCCCCTGAAGGACACGCCTTGTGGCCAGACGCTGGGTCAACACGTCTGTTGCTTTCCGGCCAAGGTCTGCGAGTTGTTCCCACACGACTTGATGCTGCGGGTGTTGCGGGCGGAAAGTTATATCGGCGCCACGCTGTGGAGTCATGCCGGCCAACCCATCGGCCTGATTGCGCTGACCAGCCGGCGGCCGTTGACCAACCGCGCGCTGGCGGAAGCCACCCTCACCCTGGTGGCCGAACGCGCGGCCGGGGAACTCGAACGCCTGGAGGCCGATCAGGCGTTGACGCAATCGCTGTTAGAGAAGGACTCGTTGCTCCAGGAGATTCACCACCGGGTGAAAAACAACCTGCAAATCATCAGCAGCCTGTTGCGGCTGCAATCCGATCAGATAGATAACCGGATCGCCAAGAACGCGCTGCAGGACATGCAAAACCGGGTGCTGTCCATGGCCCTGATCCACGAGCAACTCTACGGCACGAAAAACTTCGCGGCAGTGGACATGTCCGCCTACCTGACCCAGCTCTGCAAGCAATTGTTCCACGCCATGGCGGCCAGCACCGGCCGCGTCCGGCTGCACCTGAACCTGGCCCCGGTCCACTTGGAAATCGACAAGGCCATCCCCTGTGGTCTGCTTGTCAACGAGTTGATCACCAACGTGTTCAAGCACGCCTTTCCCGCCGAGCGCGGCGGCGAGTTGCGGGTGGAACTCCAAGCGCTCGCCGACGCCCCGGGCTGGCGACTGCTGGTGGCCGATACCGGGGTGGGACTGCCGCCGGACTTTGCCCTGGATTCGATCAACTCGTTGGGGTTTAAACTCGTCACCAGCCTGACCCGCCAAATCGGCGGCAAGCTGCATTTCAGGCCCGGTCCCGGAACGGTGTTTGAGATGAAAGTCCGCCAGCCATTGAAGGCGGTTGAGACCGACACCCAACATTTGGCAGCCAACATATAGGATCCGCCCGCCAGGATCGAGGAGAAGAGCCACCCGCCACCGTCCAACCCTGAAGTTCCCATGACCGACAAACAGCCCCCCTCCGCCACCGCTTCGCGCGCCGGGTATGTGTTAGGACTGGTGTTTTTGCTGCTGGCCGCCGGCATCATCAGCAGCGGTTACATCTACTACCACAACTACAGGCGGAATTTCCGCGCCGAGACCGAACAGCGACTCATGTCCATCTCCGACCTGAAAGTCCATGAGTTGGAGTACTATCGCAAGGAGCGCATGGCGGACGCCAGCATTTTCAAAGACAATCCCTCATTCGCGCGACTCGTCCAGCGCTTCTTCGAACAACCCGCGGCGGCCGCTGACGCGCAACGCCAACTCCAGGACTGGTTGGATAAATTCTCGCACCTCGGCGATTTCGACATGGCGCGCTTGCTTGATGCGCAGGGCGTGAACCGGCTGGCGGCACCCGGCGGCTTGAAACCTGTGACTTCGAGCGTCATGCGGGCGGCATCGGAAGTGCTGCGCACGGGCCGGACCGTGTTCCTTGATTTTTATCGCGATGACGATGACGATGACCATCTGACCTATCTGGCGTTATTGGTGCCAATCGACGACCCTGCAGACGCCGGGCGGCGCTTGGGAGTGTTGGTCCTGCGCATCGATCCAAAAACCTACCTTTACCCGTTCATCCAGGGCTGGCCCACGCCCAGCAAGTCGGCGGAATCCCTGCTCGTCAGCCGCGATGGCAACCAAACCACCTATCTCAATGAGCTGCGCTTCAAAGCCCACATCGCCCCCACCCCGCGCTTGCCACTGGCTGGAAAAAAGCACATGCCCACCTTGGAGGATCTGAAAAATGAGGGCATCATGGAAGTCTTGGACTACCGGAACGTGCCGGTGATTGCCACCCTGCGCGCCATTCCCGATTCACCGTGGTTCATGGTGACCAAGGTGGACAGCGCCGAGGTGTACAAACCGGTCCATGAGCGCCTCTGGCTGGTGGTTGCGATGTTCGGCGTTATGATCTTCGGCACCGGGGCCTTGATCCGCTTGATCTGGCAGCACCAGCAAGGCCGGTATTTCCGCGAACAAGTGGCGGCGGCCAAGACCCTGCATCAAGCCCAAACCACGCTGCAGGTGGCCATGGACCATAGTCCGGTGGGCATAGCCATAGCCGATGCGCCCGATGGCATCCTGCAATACGTCAACGATGCAGGGCTGATGATCCGCGGCGGCGAGCGTGACGCCATCATCAACGGCATCGGTATCGACCAGTATGTTGCCAGTTGGCACCTCCTGGATTTTGAAGGCAAGCCGCTGGCTGCCGAGGAAGTGCCGTTGACGCGGGCCATCCGGTTTGGCGAAACCTGCAGCCGCGAATTCATCATTCGTCGCGACGGTGGCGAGGATCGTCTGGTGCTGGCCAAGGCCGCCCCCATCCCGGATAACCAGGGCAAGGTGGTGGCCGGTATCGTCGCCTTCATGGACCTCACCGAACGCAAGGTGATGGAAGAACAACTCCGCCTCACGCTCAGCGACTTGCAACGCTCCAACCGCGAGCTTGAGCAGTTTGCCTACGTCGCCTCGCACGATTTGCAGGAACCGCTGCGGATGGTGGCGAGCTTCACGCAGTTGCTCGCGCAGCGATACGAGGACCAACTTGACGCCAAGGCCAAAAAGTATATTTCTTACGCAGTTGACGGTGCCATCCGCATGCAAACCCTCATCAACGATCTGCTGGCCTTCTCGCGCGTCGCGGTTCAGAACCTGACGCGGGAATCCGTCGACACCCACGCCGTCCTTGATGAGGCGCGACGCAATCTGAGCGGCTTGATTGAGGAAAAACAAGCCGTCATCACCCATGGTGAACTGCCGGTGCTCGACGGCAACCATTCCCAACTGGTCATGCTGTTCCAAAACCTCATCTCCAATGCCATCAAATTCCACGCCGCGGGCCCACCGCAGGTCCACGTCTCCGCGCAAGACAGGGGATACCATTGGCTCTTCGCGATCAAGGACAACGGCATCGGCATCGACCCGCAGCACGCGGCACGCGTCTTTGTCATTTTCCAACGCCTCCACACCCGCGAGCAATACCCTGGCACCGGCATCGGCCTGGCCATCTGCAAACGCATCGTGGAACGCCACGGCGGCAAAATCTGGTTCGAATCCACACCCGGCCACGGCACCACCTTTTTCTTCACCCTGCCTAAACAATCCCGTTACTAACCCCATCCCTATGAAAGTCATTGAAATCCTGCTCGTCGAAGACAACCCCGGTGACGTGGAACTGGCCCGCGAGGCCCTCGAAAACGGCAAAGTCTGCAACACCCTCAATGTGGTGGGCGACGGCGAGGCCGCCATCAACTTTCTGCGGCGCAAGGGCTTCTATGCCGATGCCACGCGCCCGGACTTGATCCTGCTTGATCTCAACCTGCCCAAGAAAGACGGCCGCGAAGTCCTCGCGGAAATCAAAGCCGACCCTGACTTGCTGCGCATTCCGGTAGTGATCCTGACCACCTCCAGAGCCGAGGAAGACATCCTCAAAACCTATAACCTGCATGCCAATTGCTATATCACCAAGCCGATTGACTTTCACCAATTCATCCGGGTGGTGCAAGCCATCGAGGACTTCTGGTTAACCATTGTCAAATTGCCCCCGAGCCTGCCCCACTCATGAGCGACATGCTGCCCATCCGCGTCGTCACGGACAACCCGGCCGACCCCTACACGATCCAGAGCCTGTTACCCGCAGCCAAGGTGGCAGCTTGCCAGCGCCAAGCTGCCACCTTGCCGCACGCCGCGCCCGGCCCGGCAAAAAATCCCAACCGATGAACCAACCCATCCATCTAACCGCAGAGGCGGCCCCCACCCTCAGCCAGACCCATCGTTTCCTGCGCACCCTCACCCTGTGGGCCTTGGCGCTCATCCTCGGCTTCGGCTGGCTCGCCGCCACTCGCACCAACCGGGAACTGCGCGCCGATATGCTCCAACAAGCACGCCTGGTGGCTCAGGCACTGAGTATCAATAATGTCAAAGCCCTCACCGGCACCGAGGCTGACCGCAGTTCCGCGGACTACCAGCGGCTCAAGGCCCAGCTCGTGTCCGTGGGCCCGGCCAACCCGAATTGCAAGTGGTTCTATCTGATAGGACGCAAGCCAGCCGCGTCCGCCGCCAGTCAGGCGCAACGCGAGTTGAGCGACGACACGATATTCTTCTTTGTGGACAGCGACGCGGCGGACACCTTGGACACCCATGTGCCAGGCCAGATCTACAACGAAGTGCCTGCCGGCTACCGCCCGGTGTTTGACACCAAGGACGCGCGAGTGGTCGGTCCGGTCACCAACCGTTGGGGCCAGTGGGTGTCGGCACTGGTGCCTCTCATCGACCCGGACAGCGGTGCCGTGCTGGCCGTGTTGGGCATGGATATTGAGGCCCGCACTTGGCAATGGGATGTGGCGAGCCGGGTGGCATTGCCGGTTGGGTTGATGCTGGTGCTGCTCATCGTGGTGGTTGCCGCCATCTATGCCGCCCACCCACTCCTGGCCAAGCGTGTGAGCAGCGGACCCAAGTTGATGCTGTGGCGCTTGTTGCCTCCCCTCGCGGCCATCGTCAGCCTGCTCATGATCGCTGCCGGCACGCTCTTGTGGCAACAGCAACGCCAGCAGTTGGCTAAAACCAATGCCGCCGACATTGCCGCCATTTCCAGCAACCTGCGCTTGGACCTCAGGCAAGAAGCCACCGCCATGGCGGCGACCAGCCAATCCATCGCCGCAGACACCGGCGTGCAAAAAGCCCTGCGCGCAGGCGACTCCGCAAGCCTGCTGAGCACCTGGCAACCGATTTTTGCCAAGCAGCAGCGGGAAAACCAAGTCACGCACCTTTACTTTTTGAACGCCCAGCGGGAGTGCCTGTTGCGGGTTCACCATCCCGAGCTTCGCGGCGACCTCATTGATCGGTTCACGGCGGTGAGGGCCGAGCGCAGCGGCAGGACCGCCTCGGGCATCGAGTTGGGCAAACTCGGCACCCTCACGCTGCGGGTGGTGCAACCGGTCTTCGCCGACACCCAATTGGTTGGCTATGTGGAATTGGGCAAGGAACTCGAACCGGAACTGCAAACGCTGCACCAGCGTTCCGGCAACCAAGTGACAGTGCTCATCCGCAAGTCCCTGCTCGATCGCCAAAGCTGGGAACAGGGCATGCACATGCTGGGCAGAAAGGCCGATTGGGACGCCCTGCCTTACAGCGTGCCGGTTTACGCCTCACAGGGCCGCCTGCCGAATGCGTTTGTGCCAATGGCCAATCAAGCCGCGCGGGGGGGATACTCCCATGACGCCATCCAACGTGAAATTGACTCCGATGGGAGACACTGGTGGGTGTCCGCCACCCCTATCAAGGACGTCGCAGGAGTGGAAGTCGGTGATATGCTAACCATGCGTGACATGACCGTCGCCAAGGAAGCCTTTGCCCGCCTGATGATCTTGAGCGGAACGGTCGGCGCGCTGGTGTTGGTGCTGCTCAGCGGCATCTATGTGTTGTTGAGCCACACCGATGCGGGTATCCGCGCCCAACAGGAGGAACTGCGCCGCAGCGAGGAGATGTTCAAAAGCATGGTCGAAACCGTCCCG
>JBILFE010000193.1:0-6386 GCA_044351705.1 Luteolibacter sp.
CGCCACGCGATTTGCCATACTTGATTTGTTGCTGCACCGCCGCCCTACAAGTGTGATCGAGCAGGGTGTTCTCATAGCTGGGCATGACCAAATTCGGCATCAGATATTCAAACATCGAGCCGCTCCACGACGCCAGAATCGGTGCACCCTGCCCCGCAACGAGCAAGCGGCCCATCGAAAACCAGTGGTCCTGCGGCACTTGCCCAAGCGCGATCGATACATAGCTGCACAAGCGCGCCTCCGAGGCCAACAAATCGTAGAAGCTGTTGTCACGCCGGCGTTCGGTGACATTGAAGCCGATGGCAAACAAATCCCGCGCCGGATCAAACAGATAGGCGAAATCCATCGCCGCCATCGCGTCGCACTGCTGGGCCAAGGCGTCCAATGTGAGCAGGCGCTCGCGGGCATGGGCGCTGGCTTCCCGCAAGCATCGCAGAAGCTCGCTGAACAGTTCGTGTGCCCCGGGTTCCACGCCATGTGACAGCTCGCGCATCTCCGCTTCCACTAGCGGGCAGATAACTTGCTCAAACTCCGCCACCTCTTGCAAGGTCGGCACCGTATCGAGCCGGGCGAGGATCGCCTCAAACCGGGCGGCCGCCGCTGATGCCACTGCGGGACTTGGCAAGGCCAGCCACGACCCAAGCCACAACATATCCGCCAACTGCGCCGCGCAATTTTCCTCGAGCTTTTGCAGCCAGCCTTGAAAGTCGCTTTCTTCACCCGCCAGAGTGGCGGCCAGCGCCGTGGCCGTCGTGCTCGCCTTTTCTAACAATGCATACGCGGCGCGCATGCCGGATGGCCCAACTTCCAGTTCGGCGTCGAGGCGGGTCAGCGTGGCGGAGTCGCGACCAAAATCCCTGACCTGCTCGACGGTGTCGCGCAGACCGGCAAAAACCTCGCGGCTGAAGACCGGCGTATGCGCCTCTTCCCGCAGACCGGCACCCAGCGTGAGCAAATGCCCGGCCAGGTTGCCGCTGTCCACGCTCGACACGTACAGCGGCAACAGGGGGGTGAGCGTGCGGGTGTCATACCAATTGTAAAAGTGGCCGCTATGCCGCTCCAGGCGTTGCATCGTGGCCAGGGCATCCTGGGTGCGCTGTAGCAAACCAGCCACCGCAAGATAACCGAAATCCCTGGCCGCCAGATTGGCTAACAGCGCCAATCCCATGTTGGTGGGAGAGGTCCGAGAGGCGATCGCCGGGGCCGGAATTTCCTGAAAATTGTCCGGCGGCAGCCAGTTTTCCTTGGCGTTGACCAGGGTTTCAAAGTAATACCAAGTCTTGCGCGTCGTGCTGCGCAAAAACCCCAATTGCGCCAGCGTGAGTTCCACGCTGGCGGCTTGTAACGGTTGGCTGATCCACCACGCAATCCACGGCGCCGCCAACCATGCCATTAGCAACGGCAACACTAACATCAGTTGGCCCGGCTGCCTGAGGGCTAACAGCAGCACGCTCACCATCGCCACCACCGGCGCAATCCACATCGTGGCATAAAAACCACGCACAGAGATGCGGTGGGCTTGCTCGGAATCACTTGACGTTTGCCATTCGAGCAGGCGTTTGCGCGTCACCAGCACCCGCAGCAAGGTGCGGCCGATCGCGTCCAGACTGATGAACGCGTCATAAGGGAGCATCGTGAGTGTTAGAACGGCCTGCCCAAGCTGCGATGCGCAACAGCCGCCCACTTCCCGCAGGTGCATGGACCATGGCAAGGTCAGCGGTTTGCGAAACCCGCTGACGCATGACGACAACAATCCGGGCAGCGTGATGATGACAAGCACCCAGCCTAGTGCCGGAGCCACGAACTGCGGCGCCAACAGCCACGTGCCCAACAGGAACAGCATCAGGCCAATCGGAATCATGCTGCGCCGCAGGTTGTCGAATATCTTCCACTGGGATAGCAGGGACAGCGGATTGGTGGTAGTGCCCGACGCCGGCGCTGGAACCCGCGGCAGCAGCCATTGCGTGATCTGCCAGTCACCGCGCATCCAGCGGTGCCGCCGGTCAACGTCCACATCGTAACGCGACGGATAGTCTTCGTAGAATTCCACGTCGCTGATGAGCGCGCAGCGGGCATGGCACGCTTCTAACAAATCGTGGCTGAGCACGGTGTTTTCCGGAAAGCGTCCCTCCATGGCACGCTGGAATGCATCCACCTCATAAATTCCCTTGCCGATGAATGAGCCTTCCCGGAACAGATCCTGATAGACATCGGACACCATACGCGTGTATGGATCGATTCCCGCATCGCTGGCAAACAAGCGCACAAACCACGAGCGCCGGGCGCTGGGCAAACTCACGCTGACACGCGGCTGGAGGATGCCGTAGCCTGCGGTGACAATCCCGCGCACCGCGTCAAACACCGGCCGGTTCAGCGGATGGGACATCGACCCCACCAAACGGCGGGCGGCATCACGTGGCAGTTGGGTGTCGGTATCCAGCGTGATGACATACTTGATCATGGGGAGGATGGCGGTGGCCCCGACGATCTCGGAAAAGCAAGCGTTGGCGCCGCCACGCAACAACTCATTGAATTCCGCGAGCTTGCCGCGCTTGCGTTCGTAACCCATCCACAAGCCTTCGGCGGCGTTCCACCGGCGCGGCCGGTGAAACAGGAAAAACAAGTCCTGCGCGCCGGCCGCATACTTGGCGTTGAGCCGTTCCACGCCGGCCCGCACCTGCTGCAACAACGCCGGGTCTCCAGGCATATTCTCTGCCGCCGCATCGCGATAATCCGTCAGCAAGGCGAAGTGCAGATGTTCATCCCGGTTCGCCAGATAATGAATCTCGAGCTTTTCAATCAGGCACTCAACGCCAGCCTCATTGGTGAGCATCGTGGGCACCACCACCATGGTGCGGCACTCCGGCGCAATGCCGGCGGAATAATCCAGACGCGGCAACAAACGGGGACTCACCAACTGCGTGCACAACCAGTTCATCAGCGCCACGCCCAATTGGCTGGCACACAATAGAAAAACCAAAGTCATTACCACCCATACCGCGCCATGCACGTCATGCGCCCGGGCCTGCCACATCAAACCGCAGGTCGCAAGCAAGGTGAGGACCCCAATCCCGCCTACGTATAACGTCAGCGGAAATCGCTGCAGCCCGCGCCCCAGGCACGTCCCCCATGCCCACCGCACGGCCGCCCGCCTTCCCAACATATCCTGGCCGCCATCTATCAGATAGAACCCGACATGAGCGCTGCGGTCTGCGCTTCCATGGTGGCGGGCCGCGTCTGCGGCCAGGTCCACGGCCATCTGCGCCACAGCCGCTTCCGCGAATTGGCTGTGCCTGGCGATGGTTTCGACGGCGTGGCGGTAGCGGTCGCGAGTGGCAAAGTCCATCGCCGTGTAGGTGCCGCCAGGGTCGCCGCGCAAGGCTGCCTCGACCCCACTCAAGGTCTCCACAAATTCCTTCCAGTCCGTGGCACTCAAAAAGCGCAGGCTGGCGATACTATGGCTCACCGACACTTGGTTGGCGGCCTGGCTTTGACTCTCCAAATCGACCAAGCGTTCGATTGACAAGCCTTGTTCGAGCAAGCGATGCTCGACCCAACTGCGCGCCAGATGCATCACCGGACTGTGGCGTGACAACAGTTGACAAAATTCCGCCACGAACGCGCTGGTGAGGGCAATGTTGGATTTTGCCATGTCCGCCACCACCACAATGAGTTGGGCCGGGTCGTTCTCCGCCATGTCCTGCAAGCGCTCCACCCACGCGTCGGCCAGATCGCGATCCTCATGGTCGATTTTCAGCCGGGTGATGATGCGCTGTAGGTTTTCGATCAAGCCCAGCCGCAACATGATGGGCACGGCCCACAACTCGCCAAGTTTGAGGCAACTCAGCGATTGATAGGAGGCGACAAACGCGCTGAGCGACCCCACATCCATCTGTGCATCCACGTGGGCGATGAATTCGAGCACAATGTCGTAAACGCGCGGCATCCCGGCGGACGGGCCTTTGCACAGGCGCGGCAGTTCGCGGCTATAGCCACGGGGCAGATGTTGCCTGGCCATCTGGATCTGCTCTTGAGGTAAAAGTTATCCAGCAGCCATTCGGCGGCGGACGGGAGATGCCGGCTTGGATTCAAGGCGCGGGTGGCGTGGTTGAAGGCGCGCAGAATCGCCTCGTTTTCGTCCAATTGCGCCAACAGGTTGTTGCCGCCGCGCCGGGCGGCGAGTTGATGAGTTGCCGCCAGCGCCCGCCCGTGGCGTGCGAGTTGCTCGGCGCTGAAGAGTTCGTCCCGCAGCGGCGGTTCGCTCGCCCGTGGCCGTGGGCGTGACTGTCGTGTCATCCATGTTTGCCAGCGTAGGGAGAAAGGTTGCATGAAGTTGACTTGCCATCCGCAGGGACCGATGGCTCGTGTGGGTTAAGCGGCTTGACACTAGCCCACCCCGAGGTCCCTCCGATATGGGGTAAAACCCGACCTGGTGCAAGCCAAACCTTTCACATCCCTGCCGACTCGCGCCGCGGCGGCGTGGCCGTGCCTACGCCGCTGGCGGCCGAATAGTGTTGAAGTTGTTGCCAGCCGGGGCATGCTGTGGATTTCCAACGCCTCATCCCGATGCCCAGACCCCAGCGCAATAACAAGAAGAGCCTCAATCACCGCGACACCCACTATCAATGGATCATCCACAACCGCAACGCGTTCAACGAGCTGCAGGTTGAATTGAGCGCCTCGGTCAACGGCCAGTTGTTGCTGGCGGAATTGCCGCGCATCGTCAATCACGAGATGGTCGTTGGGGCGATTGACTTTGGCCGCAATAACGGCTGGACGCCGGAACTGACGGCGCAGCCCTTCCGTTGCAAATACGAGCGCAAACAGTTCCAGCGGGTGCTGCCCGAAGAGTGAATGCGAACATTGAACATTGAACATTGAACATTGAACATCGAACATCGAACATCGAACAATACTGAGAAAGATGAGACGTTCAGTCTGTTTCTTTCACCTCATCTGTTCAATGTTCAATGTTCAATGTTCGATGTTCGTATCAATCTTCATCTCTTCACCGCACCCCCAGCTCCCAGCCCGGCCGGCGGGGCATGCGGATGAAGGCTGCGGCCTCGGGACGGTTAGGAGCCTGGCCGGCGGCGGCATCCCACTCGATTTTGCCACCCATGCGGATGGCGAGGTTGCCGAGATGGGTCAGTTCGGTTAGACCGGTGGCATAGGCGAAATCGGAGGACACCGGCCCCTGGCCCTTGCAAGATCGCCTCGTGGCTGCCACGCAGATCCGGCATTGAGGCGGGCAGCTTGCGCGCCTCCTGCATGAGCGGCTCCGGATACAAGGCAAGGCCCTCGTTGGGATAAGTGCCGTGGCAGATCAGCCCCCGGCTGCCAATGATGACCGCCCCGCCGCCCTCATCGCCGGCCTTGCGTCCGCCTGTTAGATCGGCCAGATCCGGCGGCACCGCGCCCGAATGCCAATCGAGTTGCAGCGCCGGGAATTCCCCCCGCGCCGGGAATTGATAGCGGACATGGGCTTTGTCCGGATGCACGTGTTCATTGGCACCGTCGATGGACAATAGCTCGATACTGACAGGAGCGGTTAGGTCGAGCGCCCAGCAAGCGGCGTCGAGGGTATGCACGCCGCGGTCCCCCATCATGCCGCAACCAAAGTCCCACCACGCCCGCCAGCGGGTCGGGTGATAGGTGGGGTGGTAGGGACGGTTCTTGGCCGGGCCCAGCCACAGATCCCAGGCGAGGGTTGCAGGAACCGGCGGGGTGTCGGCAGGCGGGGTGTCGGTTAGAGTGGCCCACGGGGCATTGCCGAAGGGGCGGTAATTGAGGCTGCACCAGGCGACGACGCGTTTGACATCGCCAATGACCCCGGCGCGCACCCAATCCACAACTTTGCGGGCACCGGCCGAGGAGTGGCATTGGTTGCCCATCACGGCGATACAACCTTTGGCGGCAGCGGCGGCGCTTGCCAACTGGCGCGCCTCGTAAATGTCATGGGTCAATGGTTTTTGGCAGTAGACATGCTTGCCGGCCTTGAGCGCGGCCATGGCGATAGCGGCGTGGGTGTGGTCGGGCGTGGCGATGAGCACCGCCTCGATGTCGTCCTGCTTGGCGAGCATCTCGCGAAAATCCTGCCAGCGCTTGGCGGCGGGAAATCTGGCAAACGTCGGCGCGGCAAAGGCATGGTCCACATCGCAGAGGGCGACGATGTTTTCAGCGGCCAGATTGTTCAGATTGCCGCCGCCCATGCCGCCAACGCCGACGCCGGCGATGCGCAGCTTGCGGACGGGGGCCGCCGCCTGGGCAAACAGGGTTGGACCGGTTAGAACCGTGGCCATGCCCGATTTCAGGAACGCGCGTCTGGAGTTTGTCATGCGGACCTTACTGCGGGCGATCGGCGGATCTTTCTTTGAGTGCGGTGG
>JBILFE010000194.1:0-6380 GCA_044351705.1 Luteolibacter sp.
CCTGTACTTTGGCGAAGAATCCGACAGCTATCGACCCTCCGACCGCTACCGGCCTCTCAGCGAAGGGCCCCCGCTGCCCATCGAGGCAGGGTGGCAGACACTTCCCGATGGCAGTGCCAGTCCCATTCTCCGGCTCCCTTCATCCAATCTGCGACTCGTTCCCACCGATCCATTCCGTTACCTCGACCCCGAGGCTCACACCTTCGGCCTTCTCCACAGCTCCCTGCCCGCTGCCATCCTGCAAGCATGGACTGAAGGCCCGGTGGTGCCGCCCGACAACATCGCCAGCCTCGGCCGCGAACTCGCCGCGATTTTCCCGGACAACCCGCTACCCATTCCCTCCGAACAAACGTCCCAAACCCTCACCGGTTTGATCCCCGTCCCTTGCCTCCGCATCACCGAGGTCCTCGTCGGTCTCTATCTGAAACGACACATCGGCGGCATCCTCACCTTCCGCTATCCCGACTGCCCACCGCTGCCACCGCTCGCTTCTAACACGGCCGCGCGCAGCTCCTGGTTCGATGGCGACACCCGCATCATCCTTGAGCGCCAGGCGCACGCGGAGGCCGCCTTCGCCACCGCTCTTTCCCACCACGGCCTCACCCCCCTGCGTGCGGTTTTCCCGGAACGCGATCTCAACGACAAAAACCGCCACGCCGTCGTCCTGGCCGAGCGCCCCGATGCCCGCGCCGGCGAGTGGCTCGAGTACATCAACACCCCGGAATTCCGCGCCCTCGAAGCCCAAGGCTGGATCATCGAAACCGACCCCAAACTCGGCCTGACCATCCACGACATCCAGGATTTTTTCCCTGCCATCGAGTCCGACCCGGACCACGGCATCGATTGGTTCCGCTTCGACGTGACGGCCGAGTTCAATGGCAAGCGCATCAGCCTGATTCCGCAAATCGCCCAGGCCATCGCCGAAGACTGGCACGCCCGCTACCCGGACCCCGAGCAAGTCCCCGCAACCCTGCTGCTCCCCTGCGATAAGCTCGAAGACGGCCACGTCCGCTTCCCCACCCGCCGCTTCCTCGATCTCGTCGAGCATGTCCGCCACTTGTTCCACGGCCTGCCCCAAGCCGGTGGCCCTCTCCGCCTCGACCGCCTCGGCGCCGCCGGCCTCGCCGATAGCCTGGCCATCGACACCTCCGAAACCACCCGCACGCTGGCAGCCCTCGGCCGCAACCTGCGCGACATCCAAGGACTGCCGCCAGCCGAAGTCCCCGCCACCATCCGCGCCGAGCTGCGCCCCTATCAACACGAGGGTTTCCGCTGGCTGCAATTCCTCGCCCGCCACGGCCTTCACGGCATCCTCGCCGATGACATGGGCCTTGGCAAAACCCTCCAAACCCTCACCCACCTCGCGGCCGAACACGCCAAAACTCCGGCCAATCCGTCCCTCGTCATCGCCCCCACCTCCGTCGTTCCCAACTGGGCTGACGAAATCGAAAAATTCGCCCCCCATCTCAAGGTGCTCACCCTCCACGGGATCAACCGGGCGGAGAATTTCGCGCTCATTCCCACCGCCGACATCGTCCTCAGCTCCTATCCGTTGCTTGTGCGTGACTTCCACCAACTCGCCCAACACCAGTGGCATGTGGTCGTTCTCGACGAAGCCCAATACATCAAAAACCCCAAAGCCCTCGCCGCCCAAAGCGCCTACAAACTCAGAGCCACCCAGCGCCTCTGCCTCTCCGGCACCCCGATGCAAAACCACCTCGGCGAGCTGTGGAGCCTGATGCGCTTTCTCATGCCCGGCTTCCTGTCTGACGAAAAATCCTTCAACACCTATATCCGCAAACCCATCGAACGCGAGCGCTCCAGCGCCACCCAGGCCGCCCTCAACCGCCGCGTTTCCCCGCTCCTGTTGCGCCGCACCAAGGACCAGGTCGCCACCGAATTGCCGGAAAAAACCACCCTCATCCACGGCATCGACCTCACCCCAAAACAAACCGACCTCTACGAGTCAGTGCGTGCCGCCATGGACCAACGGGTGCGGGATGCCATCGCCGCCAAAGGCTTGGCCAAGTCCCACATCATCGTCCTCGACGCCCTGCTCAAGCTGCGTCAAATCTGCTGCCATCCGCAACTCCTTAAGTCCGCCGCCGCCCAAAAAGTCACCGAGTCCGCCAAACTCGCCTACCTAACAGACGAGCTGCTGCCCACCCTGCTCGAGGAAGGCCGCCGCATCCTCCTATTCTCGCAATTCACCTCCATGCTCGCCCTCATCGAGGAACACCTCAGCCTCGAAGAAATCCCTTTCCTCAAACTCACCGGCCAAACCACCGAGCGTGCCGCCCTGGTGAAAAAATTCCAGTCCGGCGTGGTTCCCATCTTCCTCATTTCGCTCAAGGCCGGCGGCACCGGCCTCAATCTAACCGCAGCCGACAGCGTCATCCACTACGACCCCTGGTGGAACCCCGCCGCCGAAAACCAAGCCACTGACCGCGCCCACCGCATCGGCCAGACCAAACCCGTCTTCGTCCATAAGCTCGTCTGTCGCGGCACCATCGAAGAACGCATCCTCGACCTCCAAAAACACAAGTCCGCCCTCGTCGAGGCGCTGCTCTCCGAAGACACCGCCAAACTAACAATCGACCCCGACACCCTTTCCCACCTGCTATCCCCGCTCGCCTGAGTCCCCCGGCCAATGTTCAATGTTCAATGTTCAATGTTCAATGTTCAATGTTCAATGTTCAATGTTCAAGTTCCGCCGTCCCTGCCTTGGCTTCGCGCTTGAACATGGGCTTGAACATTTTCGCTCGATGCCCGCCTATCGAAATTCCTTCAATTTGGGCTTTGACACCCTCGGGCGTTTCGCCTAATTCCCGAACATCCTCTTGGTGTAAGCGCTGACATCGTAAATGCATCGGCCCACCCTGCCGACCCTTTTGCGCGGTCTTCGCCCTACAACCGCCAGGACGAGAAATTCGAAAGCCCCCCCAAACCCCCGAACTAACAAAAACCAGTCATGCAACTTGCATCCCGGCAGACCCAACCCATCCGCTCCCGCACCGCGCGCCCTGCCGCGCTCGGCACTGCGGCACCTTGGCGGCGCTCCGCCTGTCTCGCCACCCTCGCCATCGGCCTGGGTGGATTTGTTGCCACTGCAAATGCCGAATTGCTTGTATATGAGCCCTTTGAATTCACCGCAGGGACGAGCCTGCATGGCCAGAGTGGTGGAGCCAACAGCCTCGGCATGGCCGAAACTTGGTCCGCCGCCAATACGAGCGGTGGGGCTTACCCCACGCCAAGTGGGTTCGCAATCTGCAACATCGCCAGTCAAACCTTGTGGAGCGGCACCGTGTCGTCGCTTCCACAGAAGGGCAACTATGTAGGCAGCCCCGCCCCGGCTGGCAATCCCAGCAGCGACAAGAACGGCAACGATCCAGACTGGGAGTGGGCCTGGCGGAAATTGGACCCCAGTGTCAAAGACAATTTCACGCTCGGTTCGACAACCTGGATGAGCTTCGTGACCGCGAGCAATTTCAAGAATAACTATAACGGGACCGGCGGCGAGTTCGCCCTTGGCAGCCGTTACTTCGGTTCCTCCCGCGGGGAGACGATGTCCGGCGGCACGGGCACGTCGATCGGCATCGCCCAGAACCCCCTCGGACAGGCTTCTGCTCGACAATTCACGGCGGCTTCCTGGAGTCCTGGGATGACTTATGGCACCGGCACCGGGCCCGCCTGGAACTACAATGACATCAGAGCCTGGATCTGCATCGCCAAGATCACCTGGGGAGACGTGAGCACCCCAACCACGGTCACCGTGGACGCTTACCCGGACGGCACCACCCTCAGCGAGGCGGCCTTCGATGCGTCGGGCACCAGGACCACCCTCAGCGTCACAGTTGACCCGACCACATTTGACTATATTTCGCTAGGAGGTGCACGTTACAATGCAGACGAGTTGCGCATCGGCACGACATTCAACGACGCCATCGGCGTGGTTGTGGCCGCAACCGGCTGGTATTGGGCACCGGGCGCTTCCGGGGGCGGTGATGGCTCATGGGATTTAAGTTCAAACGTCTGGGCCACCGCACCTGCCACCATGGGCACGCTGCCCCAGTCGTATGACGCAGACAAGGCCCTGATTTTCGGCGGATCGACAGCGGGGACGGTCGTCATCAACGGCACGGTATATGTTGCTAATGGACTCCACTTCCAGGCTGCCGGGTACAGCGTTAATGCTGGCGATTTCAGCCCCGATCTCAACCTCGCAGGCGCGGACGCTGCCGCCAACACAATCACGGTTGACGTCGGCAAGGACGCCACGATCAGCGCGGCGGTCACCGGCAGCAATGGCATGACCAAGGACGGTGCTGGCACGCTTGTGCTCAGTCACATTTCCAACACCTACGGCGGCGGTACCATGCTCAATCTAGGCACCCTGCAAATTGCCGCCCCCGGCAGTTTGGGAACCGACACTGTCACCTTCGGCGGCGGCACCCTGCAATATGCCAGCGGCGCGTCCTTCGACGTCTCTGCCAAAATCAACGCCATCGCCAGCGGTCAGGTGGCCAGGATTGACACCAACGGCAACGACGTCTCCTGTGGCGCCCTCAGTGGTGCCGGCGGCCTAACCAAGTTGGGCGATGGCGCCCTCACCCTCGCCGGGGACATGAGTGCATTGACGGGGGCGGTGACTGTCAGCGCCGGCACCCTCAATGTCAGCAGCGCCAGCGGCACGATCGCGACTTTGAACGTCCCGGCCGGCGGCACGGTCAACCTTGAAACCAATGCCTCAGTCACCACGCTCAATGTCACTGGTGGCACTGTCAACATTCTGGGTGGCGGCGTCCAAATCGCCACGCTCGTGGGCACCGCAGGCACGCTCGATGCGTCCCTCCAGGCCCTGACGGTAACAACCAGCGCTACTCTGGGCGGCGTCACCGCCTCGCTGACGGGCGGACCATCGTTCATCCTCAGTGGTGCCAACCTGGTGGCGCCGACGGCCCTGAGTCACACCACCATCATATCAACCGGCGGGACGCTGAGCTTTGTTGCCACGGGTCTAGCAACTGCCATTGGCCGGGGCAATACCGGGGTTGCTGCCACGCCTTCCACGGCAACCTTCAGCGGAGACGGGTCATGGATGATGTCCGGCGGCAAGGCCGTGCAGTTCATCGACATTTTTGGCAACGACAATCACACGTTCCAATATATACCGATCCCCACGGGCGATTTTGATATCAAGTGCCACGTCATGAACAAGGCAGACGCACAGGCCGGACTGATGGCTCGTGATAGCCTGGCGAGCAGCCAGTATGGTGGCACCGCCAACTCGGTTATGATTAGTACCCGGGGAGTGGCCACATCCATTGGCGGAGTGGTCACCGGCATCTCCGACTACGCCCCCACGGATGGCAGTCCCTACCTCAGGATCACCCGAATCGGGGAAGTGGTGACCTCATACTATAGCAGCAATGGAATCAACTATACACAGGCGCAACAACAGGACTATACGGCGAATCCGTGGGGGCCGACGACCTATATCGGGTTGGAGATGAACCAAATCAGTCCAAGCTCAAGCGGCGTCTTTGCCAGCTTTAACAATGTCAACTTCATGGGAACCGCTACCATGCCCGATTTGAGCTTCACCGAACTGGTACTCAGCGGCGCTGCAATGGCCAACGTCGAATGCAAGCTCAAGCTTGGCCAGCTAATCATCAACACGGATATTCAATCCGATGGAGCCTATACGGCGACTAACACACCTTCGTACGTCACCGGCAACGGTGCGATCATCATCGGCGACAACTCGGCCACCGTCACCCTTGGCGACCTCAGCCATACCTATGATGGTACCGCCAAAGCATGCACCGCCATCCCCACTCCTGCCGGCACAACGGTCAATGTCACCTACAACGGCTCCACGACCGAACCGACCCAACCCGGCAATTACTTGGTGGCTGCAACCATCGATGACCCCTACTATGAGGGCTTTGCCATAGGCACGCTGGTCATCGCCAAAGCCCATGCCACCGTGACCCTCGGCAGCCTCAGCCAATCCTACGATGGCAACCCAAAAGCGGTCACCGCCACCACCCATCCTGAGGGTCTCGCCGTGATTTTCACCTATGGCGGAGTGGCCACCCCGCCGACCGCAGTTGGCAGCTACGAGGTGATTGCAACGGTTAACAACGCCTACTATGCGGGCTCCGACACCCAAACGCTGGTGATTTTCACCCCTGCGGGCTATCATTTCTGGAAAAACGACAACGCCCTCGGTCAAGCCGCCGATCTCGACGCCGATTATGACGGGGTGCCCAATGGCGTTGAGTATTTCATGGGTGAAACCGGGACGTCGTTCACCGCCCATCCGACCATCAACAACGCCACTAACAAAGTCTCCTGGAAGAAGGACCCAACGGCCA
>JBILFE010000196.1:0-6379 GCA_044351705.1 Luteolibacter sp.
CTTTCCAGGATTACACCGAGCACCGGGAAGGTCCTTTGCTGAACTGCGTTTCCAACGCATCGGCCTTGATTGCTGTGGAACGTGGAAATTCAAGAATATCCCGGCGGGGCTGTGGTCCGGGGGCTGCTGCGTGGCTCACTCGCCGGCATCGGGGTAGGAGCCGAGGAGTTTGACGAGGGAGCAGTGGCGGCCGAGTTCGGTTAGGGCTTCGGCGACCGTGGCATCGGCGCAGTGGCCGGCGAGGTCGACGTAGAAGATGTATTCCCAGTCCCTGCGTTTGGACGGGCGGGACTCGATTTTGGACATGTTGATTTGGAATTGATCGAAGGCGCGGAGGGCATTGACGAGCGAGCCGGGCCGGTCGTGGATGGCAAACAGGATCGAGGTGCGGTCGTGGCCGGTGGGCGGGCAGGTTTTCTCACCGATGACGAGGAAACGGGTGGTGTTGGTGGCGCGGTCCTGGATGGATTTCTCTAGCAGGCACAGGCCATACAATTCCGCTGCGAGTTCGCCACCGAGAGCGGCGGCGCCTTGGTCGGCCTGTTCGCGCGCGAGTTGCGCGGCTTTGGTGGTGGACGACACCTCGACGAGATCGGCGGTTGGGAAGTTTTTCAAGATCCAGCCGCGGCATTGGCCGAAGACTTGTGGATGGGAGTAGAGGGTTTTGATTTGCTCGCGAGGGATGGCGGCCATGAGTCCGTTTTCAATCCGCAGCAGGATCTGGGCGCAAATATGCAGCGGGGAGTCCACAAACAAGTCGAGCGTGTGGGACACTGCGCCTTCCGTCGAGTTCTCGATGGGCACCACCCCGTAGTCCGCCCGGCGGCGCGCCACTTGGTCAAACACATCCGCGAAGTTCGGTTGCGGCGCGTAGGCCACCGAGTGGCCGAATTTTTTGATGGCAGCCTGATGCGTCCAAGTACCTTCCGGGCCGAGATAGGCGATTTTCAAATCATCTTCGAGAGCCAGCGCGGTGGACATGATCTCACAATAAATCGCCCGGATCGAGCGTTCCGGCATGCGCCCTTTGTTCATGGCCAGGAGCTTGCGCAGCAAGGCCTCTTCGCGCTCCGGGGCGTAAATCTGCATGCCCTTCCGTTTCTTGATAAGCCCCACCTCGTGCACGAGATCGGCGCGGCGGGACAATAGATCTAACAGTTCAAGGTCGATCGAGTCGATTTGGTTGCGGATGTCGTCGAGGTTCACGGGAGGGTCAGGCGGGTTCGGGTGCTTGGTGGGTGGGATTGGCCTCTGCGGCGGCGGGGGTGGCGATGGCACTCAGGGCGAGTTGCTGTTCGATGTCTGGGCCGGGCTGTGGCGGGGCGGGTTCCGGTAACTTGACTTTGCGCAGTTCGGTGGAGTTGGGGAGGTCGTCGATAGAGCGAATGCCAAAGTGCTCGAAGAACAGTTCGGTGGTTTCGTAGAGCAGCGGGCGTCCCGGCAGTTCGGCGCGGCCACCGATGCAGATGAGGTCCCGGTCGAGGAGTTTTTGGATCATGCCATCGCAGGCCACGCCACGGACAGCTTCGATAGCGGCCTTGGTGATGGGCTGGCGGTAGGCGATGATGGCGAGGGTTTCCATGGCCGGACCGCTGAAGCGCTCGGGTTTGCGGCCCGGGAAAAGCTGGCGGACGAAGTCGCCGTACTCGGGCCGGGTGAAAATTTTCCATCCCTTGGGTCGTTCAGTGAGGGTGAAGGCGCGTTGGCTGTGCTGATAGGCATGGTTTAAATCGGCGAGTGCCGAGGCGACCGTGGCCGGGGTGGTTGCCGCGAGCGCGGCCAGCCACTCGGGCAGGGCCTGAGAGTCTTTTCCCTCTTCGGCATCCCGCACGCGGATATCTTCCGCCTCTGCGACACTCGCCCTCACCAGGCGGGCGAGTTCTTCTGTCGTCAGAGGGGAATGGGAGGCAAAGAGAAGGGCTTCGATGATCGCGCTAAGCTGCATGACGGGACGGCAGCGTAGGAAGAACTCACGGCAATTTCAAGCACTCTGGTCAAATCCGCACGAAAGATATTTTCCAATTGCGGAAATTTCTGCTTGCTGGATGTGGAAAGAGAGGCTAATCCACCCCGCCCGTCCGGTGAATTGGCGATTTTTTACGCCACCGCCACCAATCCGCCAAATCAACATGACACCCCCCGCGATGCCCGTGACCCACTCCACTACCCGCCCAGTTGCCGTGAAGATCCCGAAGCCCAAGCCAGCCAAGCCAGCCAAGCCAGCCAAGGTATCGGCTGCCGCGAAGGCTCCTCTGGCAATAGGCAAATCTGTGAAAAAATCTCCAGTTAAGGCGGCTGGGAAAACGGCAGCATCCTCCAAGGTTTCCGTTAAGAAGGCCATTCAAAAACCCGTCAAGGATTCGTCCAAAGCGGTGAAAGCCGCGCCTAACAAGGCAACCAAGCCCGCGATAAAGCCCGCGCCGAAGCCAGCCAAGGTGGCGGTGAAGGCTGGCAAGGCTGCGCCAAAGCCAAGCGCGTCCAAGGTGAGCAAGACCGGGCCGCAGAAAGCCAAAGTTGAGATCAAGGTGGACAAAGCCGGACAAGAAAAATCCGGGCTCGCGGCCAAGGGGGGCAAGGCGGTGCCGAAGCCTGCCAAAGCGGTGCCCGTTGCAAGCGCCCCCGCCAACAAAATCAACAAAGTCGATTCCAAAAAGGAAGCCGCCAAGCCAGCCAAGCACTCACTCCCGGAGGGGGGCGGCGCGGTCGTGGAGAAAGCCACATCCAAGAGCGAAAAAGCGGAACCCAAAAAAGAGCGTTCGCACGAGGCGAAAAAGCCGCTGGTCAGGCGTTCCACCTTGGTGGATTTTCCGGTGCCACCGCCACCGGTCAGGCCGCCGTTTGTGCCACCCAAGCCAGTGATGGTGCCTCAGGAAGTCGCTCCGCCCACCGGTAGCAATGGTTTGCACAGTCCGGCATTTATACAAAAGCAGCGCCAGCGCTTGCTCGATCTGAGGGATGATCTGGTCGATGCCCTTTCCGGGATGACCCGTGACACCATCCGCAATGCGCCCGAGGGCAGCGAAGCGTCCGGCAGTGGCATGCATCAGGGCGATGCAGGCAGTGATGCCTACGACCGCGATTTCGCACTTTCCGTGTTGGCCAAGGAGCAGGATGCGCTTTACGAAATCGATCAGGCACTGCGTCGCATTCAAAAAGGCATTTACGGGGTTTGTGAAATGTCCAACCGCAAAATCCTGCAAGCCCGCTTGGAGGCCATCCCGTTTGCCCGTCTGACCGTGGAATGTCAGGCCCAATGGGAGAAGGAATACGGCAACCGGCGCTTCCGTCCGTCCAACGAAGTGGGCTTCAGCGGCGGAAATTTGATCGAAGATGAAGATTCTGAAACAGTTTTGCTTGACGACGAAGAAGAATAACCTAGTTTTGCCCTCCCCAGATTTCCCCCCATGCCACGCGACATCATCATCCTAGAATGCACTGAGGCCAAGGCCGCAGGTACGCCAACTTCACGCTACGTCACCACGCGTAACAAAAAAAGCCTGCGCACACCGGGCCGCCTGGAAAAGGTGAAGTTCAATCACTTCCTCAAAAAACGCACCCTTCACCGCGAACTCCGCTAATCTCCACCATGCCTGAGCCCAAAACCGTCGAACGTCGTATCGCCTTTCGTAAGGCCAATCGCAAAATGCCGAGTCGTCGGCATGATATCCCGGCCGAACAAGTCGTTCATACCAACCCGGAACTGCTGTGCAAGTTCACCAGTGAGACGGGCAAAATCCTGCCCCGCCGCGTGACCGGGGTCTCGGCCAAGCTGCATCGCCGGATCACCCGTGCGATCAAGCAATCCCGCGCCGTCAGTTTGTTGCCCTAAGCGCCGGCGGAGCCACCTCCTTGCGCAAGGAGCCAGTCCGCACCCCCGGGCCGGCTCCTTTGCTTTGTTGAGTATGCACGAACTCAAGGACACTCAGAACGAACGCGATGACCGCTGCCTACCCATCGACCGGGTCGGTGTCAAGGGCTTGCGCTTTCCGGTGGAGGTCCGCGACAAGGGCGGCAGCGTCCAGCGCACCGTCGCCACCGTCGCCCTGGCGGTGGATCTGCCCGCGCATTTCAAGGGCACCCACATGAGCCGCTTTGTCGAGGCCTTGCATGCGCATGGCGGGTGTTTGGATGTGCATTCGATTTTATTGTTGCCGCGCGACCTGCTGCTGCGGCTGGATGCCAGCAAGGCTCACTTTTCGATCCAATTCCCGTTTTTCCTGTCAAAACCAGCGCCCGTCTCCGGAATTGTTGGATTGTTAGACTACGAGGTGCGTTTTGAAGTGGATGCCACCGCGGAGGGCGGCACGGATTTTGTGGTCACGGTGATGGTGCCGGTGACCACCTTATGTCCGTGTTCCAAGGCGATCAGCCAGCGCGGGGCACACAACCAGCGCGGTCTGGTCACCTACGCGGTGCGCTCCAGCAAACCGATTTGGATCGAGGATCTTATCGCCTTGGTTGAGCGTTCCGCCAGTTGCGAGTTATACAGCATTTTGAAGCGCACCGATGAAAAGGCCGTCACCGAGCGTGCTTACGACAACCCGGTTTTCGTGGAAGACCTCGTGCGCAATGTGGCCTCCCGTTCCAACGCCCATTCGACCATCACCTGGTATCGTATCGAGGCGGAGAATTTCGAGTCGATCCACAATCACAATGCATACGCAGTCATTGAGAAGTCGCGGTAACCACTGACCACTGACCACTGACCAGTGACCAGTGACCAGTGACCAGTGACCACTGACCAGTGACCTCCTTATTGCGCGGATTTTGCCATAGTTGCGGCGTTTTTACGTTTCCGCAGCAGCAGGGTTGACGGGAGGCGGATTGCATGTAGCATTCCGCCGCGCGGACGGAAATGCTGCCCGCGCAACTAAACGTACCCCCTAACACACAGTCATGACCACCATTGCCATCAACGGATTCGGCCGCATCGGACGCCTTGTCTTCCGTGCCCTCGTCGAACAAGGCCACCTCGGAACCAACTTTAATGTCGTTGCCGTCGGTGACATCGTTCCAGCCGATAACCTCGCCTACCTGCTCAAATACGATTCCACCCAGGGTCGCTTCGCCGGCACGGTTTCTTCCAAAAAGTCCTCTCCTGAGCTTGCTGAAGACGATGTGCTCGTCGTCAATGGCATGGACATCAAGGTGGTCAGCGCCAAGAGCCCGGCCGACCTGCCATGGAAGGCGCTCGGCGTCGAGGTTGTCATTGAATCGACCGGACTTTTCACCGATGCGGAGAAAGCCAAGGGCCACCTAACAGCCGGTGCCAAGAAGGTCATCATCTCGGCCCCGGCCAAGGGTGAGGACGTCACCATTGTCCAAGGCGTGAACGACGAACTCTATGATGCGGCCAAGCACCACATCATTTCCAATGCCAGTTGCACCACCAACTGCCTTGCGCCGGTGGTCCATGTGCTGCTCAAGGAAGGCTTCGGCATTGCCGAGGGCCTGATGACCACCGTGCACTCCTACACCGCCACCCAAAAAACCGTGGACGGTCCGTCCAAGAAGGATTGGAAGGGTGGCCGTACCGCCGCGCTCAACATTATTCCCTCCACCACCGGTGCCGCCAAGGCCGTGGCGCTGGTTTGCCCGGAAGTCAAAGGCAAGCTCACCGGCATGGCCTTCCGCGTGCCGACACCCACCGTCTCGGTGGTCGACCTCACCGTCAAGACCGTCAAGCCCACCACGCTTGCCGAAATCAAGGCCGCCATGAAGAAGGCCTCTGAAACCTACCTCAAGGGCATCCTCGAGTACACCGAGGACGAAGTGGTTTCCAGCGACTTCATCCATCACAAGGCATCCTCCATCTTTGATGCCGGCTCCTCGATCGAACTCAACCCCACCTTCTTCAAACTCATCAGTTGGTATGACAACGAGTGGGGTTATTCCAACCGCGTGATCGACCTGCTTTCGGACGTCGTCAAAAAAGGCATCTAACGAATCACGCCGGTTTTCTGGTTTGGTTGCACTCCGACGGCGGTCCGCAAGGGCCGCCGTTTTTGTGGCGCACTGTAGCGGCGGTCTGCGACCGTCGCTGGCCCAAGTCGCTGCTCTAGCACAAGCGCATTTCTTCCGCATCGACGCTCACAGAGCGCCGCTACAATGCGGTTCCTGCACGGCCTTGTAGCGGCGGTCTGCGACCGTCGCTGGCTCTAGCACAAGCGCATTTCTTCCGCATCGACGCTCACAGAGCGCCGCTACAATGCGTTCCTGCGCAGCCTTGTAGCGGCGGTCTGCGACCGTCGCTGGCCCTAGCCTGAACTTCGATCCGCGCGAAGCGCGTAATCCCTTACATCTGTAGGCTTCCGCGCGAAAAGTGACTTCCCGCGACTGGCTACGGCATGGGGTGGCTGGTGAGGAGTTCGAGGATCTT
>JBILFE010000195.1:0-6379 GCA_044351705.1 Luteolibacter sp.
GGTGCTGCAGGTGTTTGCGGTGATCCGGCGAGAACTTCCGGCAAGCCCATGAAGGTGAGCGCCCAATTTTCGGCGGTGCTGGCAATCGCCCTGGCCGCAGCAGGTGTGACCTATTGGGTGCAGGGGCCACCGACGCGGGAGGTTCCCTGCGATCCAGCCAAGCTGAAGGCGGACGAGGTGTGTTTGGGGCGGGTGATGTCGGAGTGGAAGGGGCGGGTCTTGTGGGTGGATGCCCGCTCGCGCGCGGATTGGCAACGCAACGGCATGGCGGGATCGGCGTTGTGGAATCTCGATCCCACCGAGAACATGCAAACCTTTGAGGCGGAGGTGGCAGGACGGATGATCGATGGACCCAAAGTGGTCGTTTATTGCGGCAGTGAAAAGTGTGACACGAGCCGCCAGGTGGCGGATCGGATCAAGGCCTTACAATTGGGCAATGAGGTGGTCGTGTTATACGGCGGGTGGCGGGCGCTGGCGGCAGCCGGACTCACCAAGGGGTATTAAGGTCCGACCGGTTGCATGCCCGGCACAGCAGGCCGCCAATCCTTGTTCACTCGCTTGAGCAAACCGTGGAGGATGTTGTCTACGAGTTGCTCGATTTTGATTTGACTCCACAGACCTTGAAACTCGAATACCTTCTGATTCCCTGAAATCATCACCGTGTGCGGTAGCTTGGTCACGCCCTGCGCCCGCAACCCCATGGTGTAGCCGGCGTAACTAATCCGCACCACCAGCACCAACCTCCCGTATTTCTTGCGGACGCTGTCGTAAATGCCGACGAGTTGTTCGCTGTCCGGATCGCCGGGGCAGTGCAGGTGCGCAATCGCCACCCCGTTTTCCGGACTCACAATCGACTGCAACAGGGCATCGAGCCGCTTTCCATCCGGGTCGTCGCTGATCTGATGGTGGATAATGGGTAGTTGGCTTGGCGGGCTTGCCGCCGGTTTTTTGCGCACTTTCTCGAATATCAGATTCAAGGCCGACACGAGTTTGTTGTCGTCGCTGCCACCGCCGCCCGACCCGGAGCCATAGCCGGCGGCGGTGATGATGGCAGCAAACAAGATAACCAGGAAGATTTTCTTGATCAACGAGGCTGTTTGGTCATGAGTCATGGGTAACTACTCAGGTGTGGAAACGGGCTTGCCGCTGACAATACCCATGCGTCTGGAAATGCCAAGCATGCTTTTGCGGACCATCCCAGGCGTTTCAAACATAATGCCAGACATTATGTAGTTGACGTTGGGCTGAAAACTCGAAAAGCTTTGCGGTTCCTTGGATAGAGGCGGATTATGGCAATCACTCTGCATGCCACCCGTTATTGGCAAGTTGGGGCTTTCAAAGTGCGCTGACCATGCTTAGAGTGTCCTCCGCCATGAACTTCCGCTCGCTCATTCCCGCCACCAGGCACGGTCTGGCTTGGTGGACGGGTGTGTGTGTGGCGGGGGCGGCTGCCGTCCCGCTGGCTGCACCAGTCGGCGCTCCCACCAAGCCCTCCGGCGCGCAGGCACCGGACTTGATCGCCACGGCCCTGCCGCCCGGTGGCAAGTCGGCGAGTGACGGCTCGATCCTGCCGCGCCGCGATGCCCGCGCGATCACCCAGAAAATCCCTGCGCCGCGCGGCCAGATCACTGACCGCGATGGCAGCCCGCTGGCGCAAAACCGGGTTGCCTATCAGGTCGGTCTGCAATTCAAGCAATTTGAAAATGCGGACCGCAACTTCATCATTCGGTGGGGGCGCGCGCGGCTCGACGCCCTACAAGCGGCGGTCATTTGCCCGTTGGCCAAGACCGACGACGAGATTTACGATCACTACCGCCACCGGCGCTGGCTGCCGTTGTTAGTATCGGGTCAAATCGAGGAAAAAGAAGCCCGCGCGCTGGAGCCCAAGCTCGGGTCCGGGTTGGTTTTGCACCCGGTTTACCGCCGCCATTACCCGCACGGCGAACTCGCCGCACACGTTCTCGGCTACACCGGCAGTTGCGGCAAACTGCCCACCGGTCCGATCAATTTCAACGAACCGATGTGGGAGGAATCCGAGGGCCGCGCCGGCTTGGAAAAACTCTACGATGGCCAACTCACCGGTGAACCCGGGGTGAAGCGCTTGTTGTTTGATGAAAATGGCAACAAATTGTTGGAAGAGCAGGTGTCCCGGCCCCGCCCCGGCGGCACCATCGTCACCACCCTCAACCTGAAATGGCAGTTACTGGCGGAAAAAGTGCTGCGTAACGGCTGTCGGCGCGGGGCCTTTGTGGTCATCGATGTGATCACGGGCGAGGTGTTGGTGATGGCCTCGCGGCCGGTCTTTGACCTCAACCATTTCATCCCCGGCATCAGCGACACGGACTTCAAGGCGCTCCAGGATGATCCCTCGCAGCCCTTGTTCGGACGGGCCTTTCAGTCCGCCTATCCGCCGGCGTCCTCATTCAAACCCATCATCGCGCTTGCCGCGCTCAACAACGGCACCGTCACCAAAGACTCCCTCATCGACTGCCCGGCGGCGATTCAAGTCGGCAACCATGTATTTAACAACTGGAGCAAAACGCCGGAAGGTTCCATCGATGTGCGGCGCGCGCTGGCGCGCTCGTGCAACCCCTGGTTCTATCAAGTCGGCATCAAGGTGGGGCCCACCGCATTTCTCGGCCTGGCCCGCCGCCTCGGCTTCGGCGAGCGCAGCAACCTCCCGCTCATCGGTGAAACCTCCGGCCTGGTCCCCAACGACGAATGGATGCTCAAAAATGAACGCCGCCGGATATTGGATGGCGACACCGCCAACCTTTCCATCGGCCAGGGGTCGTTGTTGGCCTCACCCTTGCAGGTGGCCCAGGCAATGGCCGGCATTGCCAACGGCGGGGCCCTGCCCAAACTCCAACTCATCAGCCAGATCCAGGACACCCGCGGCCGGGTCGTCAAAGTCACCTTCCCGGAACGCCGGAACTGGCTCGGCCTCGACCCCAAGGTGGTGGATATCGTCCACGAAGGCATGGGTGATGTGGTCAACAGCGGCTATGGCACCGGCAGCGGCGGGGCTCTGAGCTACACGGTGCTCTGCGGCAAGACCGGCACCGCGCAATGGGGGCCGCAGGCGAAAAATCAGAGCCTGGCGTGGTTTGCCGGATTCCTGCCGCAGGACAACCCGCGCTACGCCTTTGCGGTGCTTTATGAAGGCCGTCCTAACGAGAAGGTCTCAGGTGGACGCATGGCGGCGCCGATGGTGCGCAGTTTTTTCGAACCGATCAAAGACGACATCAAGGATATCATCGCGCCACCGCAGCGCGCGCTGGTCGTGACCGCCGAAACGGAGGCCACCGCCACTGCCGGCACTCCCGACAAGCCCGCCGCTGCGGATGATGCGGTGCACCCGCTGCGGGCCCTGCCCGTGGAGGATCCCGCGCCTGCGGACAAGCCGCCGCGCCCGCGTCCGCCGCGTCCGGCCCGCGCCCTGCCCGTCACCGACGACGAGGTGATGGATGAAAACATCGAGGAGCCGTGAATAAATTAGGCTGGACCTTTGGCCGCCACAGCCTCAAACCATGTGTCCCGCGCCGCGAATCCCGTGGCCCGGCCAAACTCGAAATACATTCACTACCCCAATTATGGACATCCAAATCGCCACCCTCTGTGACTTTGCCGCCGACTACAATGGCAAGCTCGTCATTTCCGGAACTTTTGACACGCTCGTAGCGCGTGCCGTGCCGGTCGTGCATCCCTCATGTGCCCTCGCCATGCGGATGTGCTTCACGCCGGAGGACGCGGGCCGCCACAAGCTCTCCATCAATATCATCGATGAAGATGGTGAGTCGCTCGACCCTAACAACATGCCGATCGAGCCGGAATTCGAGGTGCAACTTCCCAAGAACGTGCCGTTCCTCACCCGCAACATCGTGATGAACCTGCAAGGCCTGCGGTTCCAAAAAATGGGGATCTTCTCTATCGACATCGGCTGCGACGGCGAAATTCTGGTGCGCCTGCCCTTGCGCATTCTGCAAGTGACACAAGGCCCGAATGGCGAATCCCAGATGGCGTAATCTATGATGGCGCAAGCTGGCGGCATGGTGTACAATCGCGCCATGCCCCAGCCCGCCTGTTTCTCATGTGCTCTCATCACCGGCGCCTCCGCCGGTCTTGGTGAGGAATTCGCCTTCCAGCTCGCATCCCGCGTCGATAAACTCGTGCTCGTGGCGCGACGTGAGCGCTCCTTGCAGGCACTTGCCGCCCGCATCCGCGTCTTGCATCCGGAGGTGGAGGTGATGATTTATGCCGCCGACCTCAGCGATGCCTCCGAGCGCGAGGATTTGGTGGAAAACCTCATCGTGCAGCGATTCGTGCCGGACTTGCTGGTCAATAATGCCGGGCTCGGCGATTACGGCGAGTTTGTCACTGCCGACTGGGCGAAAATCAACGCCATGCTCAGTGTCAACATCGAGGCCCTCACGCATCTCACCCATGCCTTGGTGCCAGCCATGATCCGTTGCTCCAGAGGCGCGGTGATCAACGTCAGTTCGCTGGCCAGTCTCATGCCCATGCCCGACTTCGCCGTTTATGCCGCCACCAAGGCCTACGTCACGAGCTTTTCGGAAGCCCTGCGCATCGAGTTGAAAGACCATGGCATCCCGGTGTTGGCCGTCTGCCCGGGCCCGGTCAAAACCGAGTTCGGTGATGTCGCCCGCAGGCATGGCGAGACCCGCCCCATCCCCGGTTACCGCTATTTTTACATGCCCAAACAGCGGGTGGTGGCCGAGGCTCTCACCGCGCTCGATAACAACCGCGCCCGCGTCTATCCGGGCCTCCGCACCGCCGCCGCCGCCGTTTTGTTAGCCGCGCTGCCGATCATGGCCATCCGCTTCGCCATGGGCTTCCGCCCGCGCAAAAGTTAGAGCGGGCTTGCCGGGCGCCGCCCATGAGGGGATAAACTTGGAAAGAGGAATGCAACCGCAGATGGACGCAGATTCACGCAGATAATCAAAGAGTTGTATTGATCGGGTGACTCACCCACAGGGTTAGAGTCCAATCTCCATCAAAATCCGGAATTCATCGCCAATTTCTCGACAATTCAATGCCTAGCTCAGGAAGTCTGAAGTCAGAGCGGCGTTCTCCTGGTTCATCTAGCGCCATCCGCCTTGAGCTTGGCAATGGCCTCGTCGAGGCGGCGGCGTGCGGATGTTAGATCGGCGTCGAGTGTGCGGATGCGTTCATCGCGCTGGTTGATGGCGGCCTGCCAGGTATTGATTTGTGAGTCGAGGGTGACCAGGCGCGCCTCCAGCTCGGCCACTTGGCCATCGCGCAGCGCGAGTTGCTTGGCGGCGGCATCCGCCGCTTGCTGCATCGACGCGATGGACTCCTTGAGCAGTTCCTGATCGCGTTCCATCATGCCAACCCGCTCGTGTCCGGCCGCCACTTGGTCGCGTGCCGCGATGAGCTGGGATTGCAACTGCTGGATGCGCCCGTCGAGCGTCAATTCCTTGCGCCACTGCAGCACCACTAGCGCGCTGAGCACCAGGCAGCCCGCCGCATTGAGCCATGCCAGGCTGCGTCCGTTCACGGCCGGGCCTCCTTGGTTTCCAAGCCCACTTTTTCGATTCCCGCCGCGCGCACCGCGTCGAGCACGCGCATGACTTGTTTATAGCGGGCGGCCTCGTCGGCCGAGATCAACACTCGTGCGGTGGCGGGCACTTTGTCGCGGACGAGGCGGGCGGTGATTTCGCTTGGCGTGACCACTTGGGAGTCCCAACGGATCACGCCGTGGACGTCCACCGCGATCTGCACCACGGGCGCCTTGCTGTCGGCCAAGCCGGTCCCGGCGGCGGGCAATCTCAAGGGCACCCGGTGCAATGGGATCAGGCTCAAACTCACCAACATGAACGCCGCCAGCAGGAAAAACATGATGTCGATCAAGGGCACCACCTCGATCCTGGCTTCATCGCCCTCATCGTAGCTCGAATTGCTGTGGAGTTTCACGGGCATGAGCGTCCTTTTTCAGGGTTTGCGCAACCGCGTCGCAAAGTCTTCCACATCATGCCCGTGCGCCTGGGCCGATTTCACCAGTATCTCCGCATGGTTGATCCAACGCTCCAGCGACGCCCTCAGCACCGCCACCCGCTTGCGGAAAAAATTGTACGGCAGCAAACAGAAAATCGCGATCGCTATCCCGCATGCCGTCGCGATCAGCGCCTCGGCTATCCCCCCGGACACTTGCGCCGGTGCCAGTTGTTCGTCGCCCATGAAGGAGAACGAACGCATGATTCCAACGACCGTTCCAAACAGCCCGAGCAAGGGAGCCAGGGTGATCAAGGTGCTGAGGACCCACATGCGGGCTTCGGATTTTTCGATGAGCTGAGTGGCATGCAATTGCATGGCAGCGAGCATTGAGGTATGGGCGTGG
>JBILFE010000197.1:0-6367 GCA_044351705.1 Luteolibacter sp.
TCAGTGCTTCAGTGGTAAAAATCGTCATCCACAATCCCCCAAAAAAAACCTCAGCTTGACCGCACCTTCGGGGAATTCAACTTGCTCGCCACTGCGTCAAAAACGAGGTCGTTTACTGAGTTCAGAGGCTGTCAGATGGCTCAATTCAAATACCTTCTGAGAGATTCAACGTAGAAAATCAAAGGATAGAGTTTTTCGTCGTACCACAACGTCGCGAAATACAAGCCGATGGGACTGGAGCGCAAGGGTTGGCGGGTGGCCTCATGCTCGAGCCAGGCAAAGCCATTGAGGATGGCGGTCTGATCCCCCCCGATCAACGCCGAGATGGCGAGCGCCGTTTCCTCGATGGTTCCCGGAATGCCAAGCTCACCGCCCCAACTGCCATTGTCGTTCTGCTGGCTTGATAAAAACACGCTTGCGTCAAGCACCATCCGCCGAATCTCATCTTTGCTAGGTTCATCGATGCTGCCACACAGCAAAGCATCCCTCAGATAAACCACTATCATGGCAGTGCCGTAAACCGGATTTTTCTGATGGGTCGCGTGCTGGTTGCCAAACCACAGCGGGTACCAGCAGCCATTGTCATTCCGGGTATTCCTAACAAACACGAGCGCCCTCGCGATGGCGCGTTGCGCGGCTGACCTCAATTCAGCCGGCATCCGCCCGCCCACCACCACGAGCGACCTGGCCAAAGCCAACAGCGCGTGCCCTGTTAGATCGGGACAACTGCGGTCGAACGGAAGCTTCCCCCACCCTCTGCAAAATGTTGGAAATCCTCCGTCTTTGTTCTGAAGCGCAGTCAACCACCGACATCCGCAAATGATCGCCCCGGCATCCTCGTCACAATGATATAACTCAATCAGGGCCAGGATGGCTCCTGCGGTGTCATCGACATCAGGCACGGACCCGGAAAAATCCGTCCACCCCCAACCGCCGGGCTGTGCCAGATTGAACGGGTGTACGGTGGTGTGCTGGATCGCTTTCAAATGATCTGCCAGCGCGTTCCTCTCAGCCAGCGGAAATTCAGCAGGCATTTGGGAGCCGAACGCCTTGACACTCAAGGTGGTGACCCATGTTGACAAGTCGGTATCGATTGGCCAACTGCCATCGGCCCGTTGCCGTTGGCGCAGGAAGGCGAGCCCCTGGGTCGTGACCGGGCAGGCGCCAAACCCGGAGGAAATCAAACACATGGTGACGAACGCGGTGAGCGGGATGGCTTCGAGAAATCCGCCGCTTGCGGGGACCAAACCTTCAAGTTTGCGCAACACGGGTTGAATGGATTTGTTTCTGATCCAGCGCATGACCGGGTTGTGGCGCGTCCTTGCCTTGAAAACGAATAATCCAACAGCGATAAGCGCGGGAATCGCATAACTCACCACCCGCAAGTTAATCACCCCGTACCATGCTGCCGGAAACAACGTGAATTCAAAAGGCAACTGTGGAATCCGCGCACACGCCTCTTTGTCGAGCACTCCACAGATGACCAGCATCGACAGGATTGGTGTGGAAAAGGTCAGGTCATGGCCATAAAACCTCAGCACGGAGGTGACCGTGTCGCCATTTGTCAAGTCAACGCCCTGCCGGACAAGGTACCTTTCGATGCCCAGGAGGGCATCCCGCGTGCGAGTGCCCGCCTCACCGCAATACCTGATGGCGGCATAACCTAGCAGCGAGGTGCTGACATTACTATTGCTCTCCGGTGTATCGCCAAACCCACCGTCACCATTGGCGTGGTCCAAGAGCCAATCCAAGCCATTGAGGATCCGCCGGGCATCGGATTCATCACCGTGGAGTTTCAATGCGACAATAGCCACTGCCGTTCCCAGCGCGCTTGAAGCCAGCCGGCCGCGCCAAAATCCAGCGCCATTGCGCTCGGATTTCAGCAATCCGGTTAGATATTGATACCGCTTCTCAAGGGACATGCGTTCCATATTAACAACCTGTTCGAAATTACTTGATAGACAGCGGCTGGCACAACGATCCCAGTGCCAACATGCCATAGAATGTATATTCAACGTCAGACACCGCATCATAGGCAGCCGCCCTGAATCCGCCGCCATCGTATAACCCGTCAACAAAAGCCAGGCAATCGGGCGCGATCATGCGAAGGTCGGCATCCAAAAAATGCAGCGCATACAAAGCGACTCCGGTTGAGAGCAAGTCTTCATCCGGGGCATGGAGCAGTGCCGCGAATCCGCCCTTGCCGCGGTAGAATGACTGGAGGATTTCAAGCGCCTCGGGCCTGCGGTTGCCGGTCATTGCATGGATGACAGCCGTTGCAGCGAGCACTGGGCAGGGATGCCCATTCAAGGAAAGTGCGCGCCCATAGCGGCCGGCTATCAAGCGACTATTCCAATAATCCTGCAGGTAATAGAGGGCCAACATGCCCAGGAATCCGGAGTATTCCGGTTGTTTCGGGTTCATGTGTGCAAGCTCGTCGACAATCCCCCTTCGCAGATCCGCGGTGGTGTCGTCCAAGCCGATGAGCTTGGCATACAAAATCGCCCCGCAGTAACGATGCACTCCAGTCAGGTGATTTGCAGTGACCGTCGTCGCCACATAATTTCTAAGCGGCTCCACAACCTCGGTCACCGAAAGCGCTTCGGCCAAATAGTATCCGAAAAGCGTGTAGTACAAGTCGCAACGTCCAGCCCTGTCGGCAAATCCGCCCTGCGGCGTCTGCTGGCGGATGATATATGTGCGGATTTCCGCTATTGTGGCGGGATCCAACATCGAGCTGGATCTGGCAAGAACCGATTCAATGAGCTTCGGGCGCAACCGGGCTAATTGAGGTCGTGCCAGCCATCTAAATATATTCCTTGAAAAGCTTTCCCAGAATTTCATGTAAAGCGAGTTTAAGCCCCAGGTTGGAGATGCTTGTGAGACAATTCCGAGCATCGATAATGGTTTGAAGCAACAGGCACCTGGCGGCATCCGGGATGCGGTAACGGTCAAGCAATTCGAGAATTGCGCTGTTGTTGCCACGCCTGCGTGCGTCTGACAGTTCATCGGTTGTGGACTCCGCAAGCTGCTCCTGCAACAGCGACAGGAGGATCGAGAACTTTCTAACTGCGATGTCGCCGGTGGCGCCCAGATAGTCGGCCAAGTCATCCTGGATCTGGTAGGCCACGCCGACAAAGTGGCAGAAGCGCTCCAAAACCGCGATGGTCTCGTGATCCGCGCCACCGACGGTGGCCCCGAGTAACACGGAGACTTTGATTGCAGCGGCGGTCTTTTTATCAAACAAATCCAACATCTCGGCCACGCCAAGGATCTCGTTTGAGCGGATGGAAATCAATTCGGCGCCTTGTCCGAGAGTCAGACTGCGGTGGCCTCTGGAGACGATCTTGATACTTTCGCGAATCAACTCCGGGGGCAGCGTGCTTTCCGCGATCAAGCGGTATCCTTCGCCGATGAGGTGGTCGCCGGTGTTGATTGCAACAGGAATGCCGTATCGCACGTGGACGGTCATTTTGCCGTAACGCGTGTCGTCGTCATCCTCAATGTCATCATGGATCAAGGATGCCTTGTGAAAACACTCGACCGCCACTGCCAGCGTGTTCAGGACAGCGGGATCAGGATCGATTGCGAACGCTTCATATGCCATGACCAGAAGTAATGGCCGCAAGCGCTGACCTCCGGAGAGCATGGATTCAAAGGCAATGGTCTCGGTGGTGTTGGTGGCGGCGCCCAGGATCCGAGCCAATTGCGCCTCCTCGAAAATCGCGCGGGTTTTGTTCCTGAGATGGTTGAGATTGATGAGTCTGATAGATGGATCATCGCGGAATCCGGCGATTTCCTGTTTGATCCATTCGATATCGACGGTGGTATCGGCACAGCCGCTGGTGAGGAGGGGAATTCCGATGCCGGGTATAGAATATTTGGTTACGGCGGCGAACATTTTTTGGAGCACATCCATGCAGCCGACGCCGATGACGGCATCCACCTTGCCGCTTTCAATGATGCGGGAGGTGATGGTGGTTCCTTCGGTGACCAGGGCGACGTACCCCAGGTCCTCCGCCAGACGCAGCAGGCCGGCAATGCTGCAATTGCCACACTCACCGCACAACAAGCCCAATTCATCCTGCCGTGCCTGGCAAAGGGAAACCTGCCGGAGGCACCGCGGCAGCAGGAATATCCGGCGCTCAAACGGAATGGCGCTAACAACCGGACGCCAGATCGCATTGCCGCAACACACCATGATGAATGCATGGTATCGCTCTTCCCACTTTTCAGATTCGATCAGGCAACTCGCGAAACCTTCCAATACCTCGTAGGTGACAGGTGGCGATTCATTCCGCCCGCGAAAGTAGTCGTCAACGGTGGCCCGGATGCGGGCACGCTGCAATGCATCCGCAGGCACATCAAGGGCTGACTTCGGTTGACGCATCTTCGCCTCCATGACATTGGCATTAACCATACGCTCCCAAACCAAAAAACGCCCGTCGTTTCGCCATCCGGTAAATCCAGCTTTTTTCAGGGATTTGCGGACAGCTCCCATGACTGCAAATGGCACAGCCATTGGCCAGTTGTCCCGGCATGCCGGGACGGTTGGAGGTGTTGCGCGCCTGATGGCCGGCCACAAATTGCGCAAGCCACGCCGGATCCTCCATCAAGATGCAGCCGCGCGTGCGCTTGCCAACCTCGGTCCGGAAATCCCTGATGAAATCCGATTGCTCATACACATCAGGCAGATTGCCGGCGCTGATGTTATCGCAGGAGAACTGGATCACCGGGCATGGCTCAATATCTCCATCCGGATTGATATGATGGCTCAGGCCTTCGGCCGCCGGACAAAACGGCTCACCCTCCGCACCCCAGTATGAATCTATCAGAACCAGCGGGTATTTGGTCCGCCCGTCGACCAGAAAGTGGCGCAAGCGCAGGATATCGTCAGGTGAGAGAGCCAGTTCGTAATGAGGGTCATCACCCGTTGGACGGTATATGTAGTACCAAAGATAGACCACTCCGCAATCGTGCAACATGGCAATAAACTCGTCGGAGAGCGCCATTTCAATGTTAGATTTACAGACGCTGATGGCGACCCCGGTGATCAAGCGCTGCGAGGTGGCGGTGCGAATCGCCTGCATGGTCCGCTCATAGACGAGATGGCCGCCTCTGCGGATATCCGCGACCTGTTCATTGCCTTCGAGACTGATCAGCGGTGTGACATTTCCAAGGGCCCTTAAGCCGGCCGCAGCCTTGTCGTTGAGCAGGGTACCGTTGGTAAAGAGCTGGAAATAGCAATCGGAATGGGCGCGGAAAATCTCGAATAAGTCACTGTGCAGCAATGGCTCACCGCCGAGGATGCCAAAAAACCGGCAACCTTGGCGCTTGCTGTCGGTAATGATCCTGTTGATGGTGGGTAAATCGAGACTAGAAGTCTTGCTGCCTTTGGTGACCCAGCATCCCTGACAGGCCAGGTTGCAGTTGTTGGTTACCGAAATGAACTGGAAGGCTGGAAACACCTCGCCCCGCTTTTTTCTTTTCTGGAACCTGTTGAATCCCCAAATGCCTTTAAGGCCGAAATTGTAGATGAATTTCCACAAGCATTTGGCATCGGCTCTGAGGGTGTTTCGCAGAATTGACATCGGCAGCTTGCTATGGATTCGAGCCGTTTGCGGCCAGCGCCTGATCCCTGTCGGCAAGCGCCTGGCGCATGGCGGCTGAATGGATGATCGACTGGCGTTTGGCCTTGCGCAAGGCGAGAGCTTGATAGATATCACTGCCCAGGATGGTGTCGATATCGAGCTGTTGGCGTTGCTGCTCGGAGATTTCATCGATTGCATCGGCGCCGGCAATCGCTCCGGCATGTTCATATTTTGGAAAGATGATTGCGGTTTGCGGACAGATGCGGGCACATGCCGGGCAGTTGTTCTTGCACTCCTTGGGGTTGACCACGACCACCATGCCATCCCGCTTTTCGTACACGCCGAAGAGGCAGAAATCGGCGCATTGGCCACAGGTGTTGCATCGCGAATGATCAATGAGCGGGAACCAGGCGGGCCATTCCGAATTACCCTCGAGTGCCGTGGTTGCCCCCATGCCGGGCGTGGCGGGCGTGGCGGGCGTGGCGGCAAAAAACGCGTTGATTCCCTCAACAACCTGGGCATCGCTCATTTCCCTGAAATTGATGAAGCTCAAGTTCAACGCCTGAGGGTCGAGCCCGCAGTTTTCCAGGAGGAGTTTGACGGCACGCGGGAAACAGGCGATGACGAGGATCTCAGCGGCAGACAATAACAGGCCACGGATCTCACTCGGGTGATCGACGGATGCGCCGCACAGGTCGGATAGCTCGGCAAACGGATGCCCGGCCTGCTTCAGATAGGCGGTAATGGTTGCCGCCCGCGAGGGGCCCAGCAGTTTT
>JBILFE010000198.1:0-6300 GCA_044351705.1 Luteolibacter sp.
GCAGGCTGGGATCGGCAAAGCCAACAGCCCACGCCGCATGCTCAAACACTTGGTCATCCACCATCTGATAACTCACCACGCCACGCATGTTGTCCGATGAGGTGGCCCCGAAAATAGTGACCTCGGGACCAAACACCGACTCAAGCCCGGCAATGCAGCGGTCATTGGCAATATCGATGCCAGAGGCCAGAAAATGGATCATGTTGATGCCCGGTTGCGCGGCCTTCAATTGCAACCCCAACTCCACCGCCTTGGCGTAAGCGTTGCGCCCGTTGATGCCATCGACGTGCGCCACCGCCAACTCCTTGCCGCGCACCGCCATGATAGCCACATCCTTCATCGACTCGCTCACGCCTTCACGCCCGACGATCCCACAGCACGAGGCGCCCACCACCCGCGCCGTCGGCGCCAATTCGCGCACTTGATCAATGAGCTCCTGATAATCGTGACCGATCGTCGCGTTGACCATGACGAGATCGCATGCCTTGTTGACGCCAAGCGCGGATTCCATGCATTCGGATATGGCGTTGCGCGAGTTAACCATGCGGGTGCTGGCGGAAAAGAATTCTAACATATTTGGTGGGGGGGGTGGGAATGGACGGGGGGGGATTATGCGGCTGGGGTGCCGGCGCTTGTGTCACTTCGCGTGGTGCAAGGCGGTGCTGACGGCAGGGAAAAGTTGTTTTTTGCGGCTCACCACGCCAGGCGCATCAAACAAACTCTCATCGAGGCGCGTGAACGGCATTTTGGATAGAATAGCCTCTTGGCCGATGGCGAGGATCAGGCTGTGATGCCCCACGATATCGGTGATGGCGAGCACTGCTAGATCGTAGTCTTGCTCGGCAACTAGGAGTCGTAACGCGGCTTCGAGATCCTTGCGACGTGCCGTAAACCCGTGCAAGCCCAGCTCTTCAACCTGGGATATACTCACCGAAAACCCAACCTCGCTGAACTCCTTGCGGTCGGCGTTGAGAATTTCCTCCGGTGCCCCCGTGATAATCAACGACCCTACCCTGAAGAATTCCTCGGCAAATGCCTGCGGCTCAATCCCCGCCAGCCCTGCCAACCACGCTAGCATTTCGTGATCAAGCGGGGTGGTGGTCGGCGACGTCAGGCACAACGTGTCGGATATGATCCCCGCACACAGGCACAACGCCACCCCCGTCGCGGGGGTCACTTGACGATAGAAAAACTTGCGGGCCACCAGAGTGGAGGTGGAACCGACCGGTTCATTGAGATAGCGGATAGGCTCGCGCGAAACGAGATCCCCGGCCAGCCGGTGGTGATCGATCACCTCGGTGATTTCCGCCTCCTCGATGCCGGTGACCGCCTGCGCGTATTCGTTGTGATCGACCAGCGCCAGGCGCACCCGCGGCGGATCGACCAGATCGGACTTGGTCATCACCCCCACCATTTTGCCGCTCGCCGGGTCCACCACCGGGTACAAATCCTGATCCATGGCAGACAGGCGTTTGCGCAAGCGGGAAACCGGCTCGGACGGACCCACGGTCTCGAATTTTGACTTCATCACATGGCGCACGGTGCGCGAGCAGCGGATCAAGGTGGAGGCGCTGGCCGTATCCTGATGGCACCGCAGCAGCACCACGCCTTTGCGTGCGGCATGGCCGAGAATCTCCCCGGACACCGGATTCTCGCCTGTGACTAACAAGGCGCGCACTCCGCGGTCAATGGCATGCCGTTGCACGATGGGCCGATCCCCGCAGATCACCAGGAATTGCCCGATATTGCCGTCCTCTACCGCGCGCTTGAGACGTTTTTCCACGGTGGATTGCGACGAGGCCCCGACGAGCAAAATGAGATCTTCCTCCAACTCCGGCGTGGGGAACGCCGCCCCGAGGTTCTGCGCTTGAAGCGTGTCGGCTAATTTCGCCAGGGATACATGCACCGTCCGCACCTGGATCCCCTCGGTATCTTCCGGCAGCAGCAGCTTGAGCAAATCTAAATACCGCAGGATGCCGCACAAGTTGCCCTGCTCGTCCTCCACCGGCACGCAGCGGATCTGGGCGGAAAGCATCCGCCGGTGTGCTGTTAGAAAGGTGTCCGACACACTCACCTTGATGACTTGCGGGTGGCAAATCATGCCTACGGTGATGCGCACATCGGCGACCAAGGGTGGCTCCGCCATGGCGGCACGCTCGAGCACCCACGCCGTGCGCTGGGAGATCTCGCCGCAGCGGGCGGCGGCCGCGTTGGGCTCGTCGCCGGTGGCCCGCAGCAGCGCGGCGTGACCGATGGCGGAACAAATCGCATCCGTATCCGGGTTTTTGTGGCCGATGACGTAGAATGGGGACATGGGGGCGAGCGAGCCACGAGCATAGCAGACATGATGCGGAAGACAAGAGGCATCTTGCAAAACGCAGGGCTCATCTTTGCCCGCCTGGACCTGAATCCTTGCCGTGGCCGCCGCGATGCGGTGGTGCGGCCGAAGGTGAGGCGGCGGGCGGCGCGGCGCGACCTTGGGAATACGTTGGCAGGACTGCCGAGTCCGGGCGTGATTGTGGCATCGGGCGGCGGGATTCCATTCCTGGGGCCGCCAGAGGCTGGCTGGAGCGCGGAGCGCTTGTGCGCAGCGACGGGGAAGGAGCTATTTGGGATGTCGATCTGGGCGGGGCGTTGGAGTTGCCTGCGGGGGGGCCGAAGTGGCTGGAGGTGACGCGGGTATTTCCCGCATCACGGGGAGTGATGGCACCGCGCATGCCAGTGGGATTGCCCGGAGGAGGCACCTGGCCACGGTATCCTGAGAAATTGGATCGACCACTGTTGGGATAAGCCGGTTGCGATAATGCGGGTTGGCTGCGGGAGTACGGCGCGACGTGCCGGACGTCCGTCTGCCTGTTAGAACCGCCGCTGTATGGGCGGACCTGAGGAGCCCACGAATAATTGGAATTGCGGTAGGCATGGTCGCGGTTCTGATAGTTGGTGAGAGTGATGTTGGTCACGCGGGACGGCGGCGGGCAGTATGAGCGGTTGTATCCGTAAGGATGCGGCACCCCGGCAACCCCCATCGGGCGGTAACCCATCGGGTAGTAACCATGCAAGTAGGGATCGTAATAGCAGCGCCGGCGGTAATCGTAATAACTGTAACAATAAGGATCATAGCCCCAGCGTGGATCCCCCGTGCTGATAAACAAGGATGAGGAAAAGCCGCTGCCGCCGTACCCGTAGCCTTCACCGTAACCCACACCATAGCTGCCGCCTATCATGTAGTTGGGATCATAATAACAGGAGCTTGTGGCCAGGGCAACGACGACACCCATCGCGGTGCCCGTCCAATAACGAAGATTTTGCTTCATGCCGGGTAGGACGTAACGCGGCGGCCTACTTATTCAACCCCACCGCGGGTTTTTTATGGGAATCCTGTCCGCGGATTGACAGAGGGCGGGCGAATGGGTTTCTTTGGCGCGTCCAACCCCCTTATTTCATGCATTCCCCCATTCTTGTAACAGGTGGGGCCGGTTATATCGGCTCTCACACCGTACGCCTGCTGGCCTCACAAGGCCGCAAAATCGTCGTGCTCGATAATCTGGTTTACGGGCATCAACACGCCATCCTGGATCCAAGCGTCGAACTGGTGGTCGGCGACGTGGGCAACAGCCGCTTGGTGCGCGCCCTTTTTGAAAAACACCGGTTCGGCGCGGTGGTGCATTTCGCCGCCTACGCGTATGTGGGCGAATCGGTCACCAACCCGCTCAAATACTATCAAAACAACACCGCGGAACCGATCAAGCTGTTGCAGGTGATGCAGGAGTTTGACTGCAAGGTGTTTGTATTTTCATCCACCTGTGCCACCTATGGCGTGCCGGACAAACTGCCCATCACCGAGAGCAACTCCCAATCCCCGATCAACCCCTACGGCCGCAGCAAGCTCATGGTCGAGTGGATCCTCGCGGATTGCGGCCAGGCCTGGGGCTTGCGCAGCGCCTGCCTGCGCTACTTCAACGCCAGCGGGTGCTCGCCGGACGCCCAAATCGGTGAAGACCACGACCCGGAAACCCACCTCATCCCGCGGGTGTTGATGGCCGTGACGGGAGAAATCGACCAAGTCGAAGTCTTCGGCACGGATTACGAAACGCCGGATGGCACCGGCATCCGCGACTACATCCACGTCGAGGATTTGGCCGATGCCCATGCCCGGGCCTTGGATCATCTTGCCGGCGGCGGGCCCTCGCTGCGCTGCAACCTTGGCACCGGGGTTGGCGTCTCCGTCAAAGAAATCATCACCGCCGTGGAGGAAATCACCGGCAAACCCGTCCCGGTAAGCTATGGCCCCCGCCGTGCGGGCGATCCGGCCATACTGGTGGCTGATCCCAGCGCCGCCAAAAACCTGCTCGGATGGGAAGCCAGCCGCAAAGACATCCGTGATATGATTCGCCCGGCATGGCTGTGGATGAGCGGTCCGAGACGCGGGCGCTACCCCGGCAACAGCAAACCGTAATCGCGATGTATTGACATTCGCCCTTGCATTTCGGCGGAAAAACCTCACCTTGTGCCCAAGCCAATTGCCAGTCCCATGCGCTCAACCCCACCTGCAGCCCACACCGTGTCGCATCGGTCAGGTTTCTCCCTTGTGGAGTTACTGACGGTCATTGCGATCATTTCCGTAATCATGACCGTTGCCACAGTCGGCATTGGCGGACTCCTCGGTGGCAAAGGCGTGAGCACTGCGGTATCCACCAGTGAGGCCGTGTTCGCGGAAGCCCGTTCCCTGGCGCTGAGCAAGCGCACCAATGCGGCGGTGATGGTCAGCGTCCAGGATTACAAAAACGCGGACACCTATCTGCGGCGGCTGGTTGTGGCATACAAAGAACTCGATGCCACCACCAACCAGCAAAGCAAGAATTGGACGCTATCGAGCCGCGGCGTCACCCTGCCGAGCAAGGTTTATTACAGCGAGGCGCTGAGCAAAAAAAATCACAAGATCAGCTCCGGCACCATGGACAAAGTGATGCTCTCCGGCACCAACATCAAACGCGACTACCAAGGCGAGTACTTCGTCTATGAGTTCAATGCCGAGGGCATCTGCACCACCCCCGGGGCCAGTTTTGTGGTCGGCACCGGTGCCCGCAACACCGGCGGCACCGAGCGCCGGCCGCGCGTGATCGGATCCTCCAAGCGCGACTTCGGCGGGTTTGTCATCTGGCGCAATGGCAGCACCTCGCTTTTCCGCAATCCTTCCCAAATCCTCAAAGGTGACACCAACCTCACCCACTTCTAACTTATGAAAATCCAACCCTGTGCCCGCCAGTCCGGTTTCACGCTGCTGGAAACGGTCATTGCCATCGGCGTCCTTGCGGTGCTGCTCACCGTTTTCATGTATGTCTTCGGGCCGGCGATGTTGGGCATCCGCAGATCCATCAATATCCAGGAAGCCGACCGCCTTGCCTCCACCCTGGAGCGCGAGCTTGCGACCCTGCGCACCGGCCAGCAATCCAAAGATGTCATTACCGGCTTCGATAAGTCATTCCAGTGGATCAAACAATCGTCGGACCCAAGCAACGCGCTTTTCGTCTATCAATACCGCGGCGACCCGAGCAAGCACCGCGCTGACAGCACCCTCGAGCCGATGACCAAGTACGGCGGGGTGGCCGGCAAGGACTACATTGTGCAACCGATGCTGCGCCGCCTCAGCGACCCCTTGTTTGTGAAGGACCTGGCGTCGCTGGAAGGCTCGGTTTTGTTAGTCAAGGCCACCCAACTCATCTTCGACAAGGGCAAGGGCATGATCGAAGGCAGCCAAGGGGAAATCAAGGACCCGCAAGACGGCACGGCGGTGGCCTCGCCCGACAACTATGGCGAAGCCGTCATTGCCTTTGCCGCGAAGTTTTACAGCATGCCGACCAACAGCGAAACCTACTTCACCGGTGATGCCTTCAAGCAACGCTTCCGCAACCTCAAGGAACCCATCTTCACCCGCAATCTTGCCGTCCGCAGATAACCCTCCGCCCATCCGGAAACCGTCATGAAAACCGTCAGGTCCCACCCCCGCCGCCGTGGCTTCACTCTCATTGAGTTGCTCGTCGCCATGGCCATCACCACCATCATTGCCTCGGTGCTTATTTCCGTGACGGCCATTGCCATCGACTCCTGGAACCGCAGCCGCGCGGAGCTCCGCGCCGCCCGCCAGGCCAAGTACATGGTCGATTCCATCGCCAAGGATTTTGAATCCCTCGTCACGCGGCGCGGCAATTCCTACGAATGGCTGTCGGCCAAAACCCCAAAAACCTTGCCTGGCAACAACACCCAGAAAAGCGCCAACGCCTCCAACCTGATCTTTTTCAC
>JBILFE010000199.1:0-6297 GCA_044351705.1 Luteolibacter sp.
AAATTATGATTTTTATTGTGTATTTACATGGCTACTAAATGCCGACAAAAAACGCCGCAATCCAAGTGGTGACCGGAGTTGCGGCGGATTTCAGAGATCGAAGTTCAGTTTAAATTAGTGGGTATAGCTCTATAACTTATTCTAAATCAGTTCAATCAGTGAAATCAGTGGTTCTCATTTTCCTGTCTAGGATTACGGCATAAGTTTTTGATCCCTGATCCCTGATCCCTGATCCCTGATCCCTGATCCCTGATCCCTGATCCCTGATCCCTGATCCCTGATCCCTGATCCCTGATCCCTGATCTCAGTTCCCGATTCGATAGAGATGGGTTTTGCCGCGCAGAAACAGGGATCCGTCCACTGCCGCAGGCGAGGCAAAGCAACCTTCATCGAGTTGATTGACGGCGAGCGGTTGGGCGTTCGAGCCGGCAGCCAGCACGCTCGTCTTGCCGCGCTGGTCGAAACAATAGACCCGCTCCGGGGTGGTCACCGGCGAGGCGGCAAATTGCCCGCCAAGCCGCTGTTGCCACTCCATCTTGCCCGTGGTGGCAGCGACGCAGCTCAGGTTGCCATCGTCGGTCAAAAGGTAAAGGTGCGAGCCCACCAAAGCAGGCGAGGTTTTGCGGGGCACGCCATCGGTCACCTTCCATGCCACGTGGCTCGCCGTCACATCGCCTTGGCCGCCGGGGCGCACGGCCCAGATCTCGCTCTGACTGAAGCCGGTGCTGAAAAACAACAGGCCGTGACCCAACAATGGGCGGGAAACCACCGAGTCGCCTGCGTGCAGCACCTTCCACAGTTCTTCGCCGGTGGATGGATCGTAGGCGTAGGCGGCATGGGATGCGGGGCTGAACAACAGGGGCCGACCCGCCACCTCAATGAGGATCGGGGTGCAGTGACCCTTGCGCAGCAACGGGGTGCTGAGGTGACTCAAGTCCAGGGATCGATTCCGCTGCCAGGCGGTCTTGCCTGTCGCCTTATCCAAGGCGGCAATGAACTGGACGTCACCGCCGGCAAAATCGAGAATGAGCAAATCGCCAATCACGATGGGGGACGACGCAGGCCCTTGGATGTGCTTGCAATGAAGGTCGGTGCGTTCCCACAGCTTCTGTCCGGTGCGGGTATCGAGACAGGCGGTGCCGTAGGTGCCAAAATGCAGGTAGATGCGGTCTTGCTCGATGACAGGCGTGGGCGTCGCATAAGTGTTGAGCGAATTGATGCTTTCCGGCTTGTCCACCTTGAAGACCTCAACGTCGTGGACGATCCGGCCCGTGGCGCGGTCACAGCAAACCGCGAAAAGACGGCTGCCGTCCTCGCTGGCCGTGGTCACCCACACCTGTTCCCCCCACACCACTGGCGAGGAGTGGCCGGTATCATGAATGCGCGTTTTCCAACGGATGTTTTCTTGCTCACTCCATTTCAGTGGCAAGTCGCCACCCACCGCGCTGCCATCCATTGCCGGTCCGCGGAATTGCGGCCAGTTGGCCGCCTCACTCGAGCCCGCAAAAACCAGGAGTGTCGTGACCAGGACGCAAAGCGCGGATGAGTTCTTCATTGGTTTGTTAGTCAGAAAATCGCCTTGGAAAAAACCGGGACCAGGACAATTCCCGCGCCTTGGTTACTTCTCCCGGTGCCGGTTTCTTGCAATCGCCTCACAGCAGGTTATCGGGGAAAAATGAACCCGAAATCCGAAGTTTGTTTTAAAATATCCGATAGATTAACCACAGATTACACTGATTTCACGGATTGAAATAGGTTCCATATGCAACTTCTCCGAAGTTGCATATGGTGAAAAAATCCAAACCAAAAATCTGTGAAATCCGTGGTGTTCTTTCCCCATTGCAGGAATGCAACTTCGGAGTTCGGGATGAAGCATTGACACGCACAGATCATTGTGCGAAGCATTGTGCGTGGCAACGAATCTAGATATTGATCAGACACTGTTGAAGGAGGCAGTGAGCGTCGGTCGCCACCGCAGTAAGAAGGCTGCGGTGACCGAGGCTTTGCAGGAGTATATCGCCAGACACAAGCAACAACGGATCGTCGAAATATTTGGGACGGTCGAATATTCCCGGGATTACGATTACCGTAAGCACCGCAAACGAGCATGAAGGTCACTGTGCTGGCATTCCGGCGCAGGAAGGTCGTGAAGACGCCTGAAATCGACGCATGGGTGCCATCTGGGGTTCGTTTCTCAACGATCCATCCTTCAAGTCCCTCCTTCATCCCAACCATCATTCTCAATCCGTGCAATCCGTGTAATCCTCTTCATCCGTGGTCATTTTCGTCCCGCTCTACCATTCAAACTCCGGATCATCGCGTCGAGTTCAGGCCCTTGTGAACAAGCGCCGCCAGGCCCATGCCAGGCCGGCCGAGCCAAAGGCGACAAGCAGGAGCATGCGGCCTTGGACATCGACCAGGGTGGCGCCGCGGGCGAACAAATCCTGATAGGCGGTGACCGCCCAGTTGAGCGGCGTGAGACCGCTGACTTGTTGCATGACCGGTGGCATGAAAAACACCGGCACCATCACGCCACCAAGCGCGGCCAGAATCACCACCGAGGTTGCCCCCGCCATGCCGGCTTGTTCCTGGCTGGTGGCGGTGCTGGCAACCGCGAGCGCAAAGCCAACGGCGGCATAGCCAGTGGCCAGGGTGAGCGCCACCAGGGCCGGCAGCGAGGCGCTCAGGGCGAATACCGGCGTGCCGAGGGCGGGCAGCAGCCAGCGACCGGCCGCCAACATCAGGCCAAACTGAATCAGCGCCACGCCAAGGAAGATGACGAGTTTGCCCGCGATGAGGGTTGCCGGGCGCACGGGCATCGTTAGCAAGCGGGTGAGCGTGCCTTCGTGGCGCTCGCGCAACAGACAGGTGGAAATCGGAATCACAATGAAAAACATCGCGAAAACGGCGTAGGCCGGCACATTGAATTGCACCATTTCAGGGAGCAAAGCGGTCGCGCCGGCGGCCGGGCCGGCGGTGGCATTGGCCGCCGGAGCAACGCCGAGCGAGTGGCCGCCGCGGTAAGCTGGCGGGGTGATTGCGGACATGAGGTCGGGCAGCGCGACGGCGGGCGGCAGGCGTTTTTTGATTTCCCCGGGCAGCGCTGCGCCCCAGGCCTTCATGGCGAGCTGGAATTCCATGCCTTGGGCGAGGCGTTGCAGCGCCTGGGTCACCAGCATCCGGTAGGGAACGGAAACACCCGGATCAAAATGAGTTTCTATCAACGCGGGCGCGGCGGGCGCCGGGGACGCATCGGCCCAGCACCGCGCGGCCTCCGCGCTGGCTTGACCCAGCCCCTTGGGAAACACCACAAAAACCTGCGCCTCACCGCTGCGCACGAGTTCACGAGCAGCCCCACGATCCAATGGTGACCCGTCTTTTTCTGTTAGGACGTGCACCCCTTCGGCGGCGGCGAGCGCCCGCGCCAGCGCTTGCGTCGTGTCCGTGCGATCCTCGTCCACCAGCGCGGCTTTGACGCTGAACTGGGTGACTTTTTTGAACGCGCCGTCCTGCACGAGGGAAACGACGAGCAGGATGGCAAGCGGCATGACAAAGATGACGGCGAGACCGACCGGATCGCGCAGCAGCACCAGCAGTTCCTTGCGAAGCATGGCGGCGAGCTGGGTCATGGGGAGGCTGGGGGGGAAGCCGCAGCGGGCGGGATGGGAAGGTCGCTCGGATCGGTGGCCGGGAGTTGTTGCAATTCCGCGCTGGAAATGCGCAACACCGCCGCGTAGCGCGCGAGCATCGCGGGTGCCAACTTCGCAAACACGGCCGGCCGCATGTGGCGGTGCACCCGCCATTTCCAGATGCCGACGTACCCGGCCAGCATTTTCTCATCGAGGATATTGACGGTCATCCAATACCACAGCGGGCTTTTTTCGCCGCGGGCGACGGCATGGCGGGCCTCGTGGATGAGCTTGCCAAGAAACTCCCAGTATTTGACAAAGCCGGTGTTGGATGGATCCCAGCCGACGCTTGGCACGGTGACGTAGCGGCCGTTTTCATCCACAGCCCACATGAGGCGGCGCAACTCGCTCTCCGGGCCATCATCCTGGGGGACATCCTCTTTTCGCATGGCGGTCAGCGGGGGTCAGGGGCGTGGGGCACGAAGGCTGCGGGTGATTTCCCGCAAGCGGCGATAGGCAGTTTCCTCGCGGTCAGCCAGGTCATTGAGGCGGTCAACCACGGTCTGGCAGTTGTCACCGGCTTGCGAGCGGTTCTTGATAAATCGCGAGGTGATGAGCGCAAACTCGCGCCACTGGTCGCCCAGGGCGGTCATGTCACGGCTGGCCTGAGCCAGATCCGGCGCGGCGAGCACCGCCGCGGCCTCGGCGAGAAAGGCGGCGAACATGAAGCGGAACCCGGCACCCCCGGAACCCACCACTTCCTGCATGATGACAATTTGGTTGAGATTATCCCGCAGCGCGTCGCCATCGAGTTGCCGCTGCCATTTGACCATATCACGTGCGAGGTAGCGGATGCCCCTCACACCGAGCACCGGAAACGGAATATCCAACATGTTGTAACAGGAATCCTTGAGCCCGGCAAGAATGGGGGCGGCTAAATCCAGTTGCGCGGACCCGCAGTCCTGCGTGAGCCAATACAGGCGCCCGCGCGGGTTCAAGCCGCCTCTGGCAAACCGGGCACGCGCCAAATCGGCCCGCCGGATGGTCTGAACCTGCTCCATGCCGGGCTCGCTGACAAGGTAGTCATCGCCGCGCCGGCCGTAAATGACGATGAGGTGGGCGTTGAAATGCGAGCGCATGGCACGCGGCACGTAGGGCAGCCAGAAAAAGCCGACCTGGCAGGCCACCGGCGTGCCAGCGTCGAGCAGGCGGTCAAGCTCGCGCTGGGCGGTTTCCGGGCGGAAAAACGCGCTGGTGCGGTGAGCGACGCCCAAGCGCTTGAAGCCTTTGCGGAAAATCGCACCGGGCATTCGGCGAAAGGTCGTCACCCGGATATGCGCCATTCGCAGCAACGGGAAATAGCCGAAGAAGATCCCCCCGCCGATGCCGAAGGCCATGGGTTCGGAAAGTTCCGCGCCGTGGAAGCGCAGCAGGTTGATCATCGCACCGGTTTCGCAGTGCGTCGTTTGATGGTGGGCAAAGTCGATGGTGGCGTCGGGCATGGCAAAAAATAAATGGGGTCAATCGCGCAACTCGCGGCCGGTCAGCAGGATAAACACATCCTCAAGTCCGCGTGCACCGGGGAGTGCGGCGGTGAGCGCGGCCGGGGTGCCCTCGGCAATGATGCGGCCGGCGTCGATAATCGCCACCCGTGAGCACTGCTCCTCAGCCTCCTTGAGGTAGTGGGTGGTGTAAAGCACGGTCATGCCCTCGCGATTGAGGCGGGCGAGATTTTCGGCGATGAGCAGGCGCGACTGTGGATCGACCCCGGCGGTGGGTTCGTCGAGAATGATCAGGGCCGGCTCGTGCAGCAGCCCGGCGATGAGGTTGCAACGTCGTTTCATGCCGCCGGAAAAGCGGCCCACCGCGCGGTTGGCTGCCGCGCTGAGTCCCAAGCGCTCGAGCCACCCGTCAACCCGCTGGCGCAAGGTCGCGCCGCGCAGGCCGTGAAGACGGCCGAAAAAGCACAGGTTTTCACGGGCGGTGAGGGTCGGATAGAGTGCGATTTCCTGCGGCACCAGGCCGTAGCGGGTGTTGATGGCGGCGCGGTGGCTTGCCGGATCGAGTCCGTCGAGACGGATGCTGCCTGCGTCGGCATGGAGCAAGCCGCAGACCAAGGAGATGAGGGTGGTCTTGCCGGCGCCGTTGGGGCCAAGCAAACCAAAAAACTCCCCGCGCTCAATGTGCAGGTGCGCGTGCTCAAGGGTGGGATCAGGATTGCCCCGATAGGTCTTGCACAGCCCGTCGATCTGGAGGAATGGATTCACCGTTGGCAATGGGGCAGTGGGAGGGTCAAACGGCTTGCAGCATGACGAAGCCGCAGGCGAAGCGCCCGCTTTCGGGAATATACATCAACACTCGCTGGCCACGCTCAACGCGGCCGGACCAGAACAATTCATCCAACATGATATAGGGTGAGGCGGAACCCATGTTGCCCTTGGTTGTCAGGTTGGTGAACCACCGCTCGGGGGGCACCTCCAGCCCGATCTCGCGCATCGCCGCGGCCACCGGCTCGGCAAAATACATCGAGGAAATATGCGGCAAAAACCAGTCGATATCCTGTGCGCGCAGTCCGCGCCGGGCGGCGATGGCACGCAGAGGATCGCGCAGGGTGGCGCGGATCACATGATCATTGAGCAGTTTCACGTCTTGTTTGACCGCGAAAACC
>JBILFE010000200.1:0-6279 GCA_044351705.1 Luteolibacter sp.
ATATCCGAGCGCCCCCATGGCTGCAACTTTCTCTTCCGCTGATATGGCATTATTGTCTTGCGCTTTCCGTTCCAATTCCGCGCGTATATCAATTCTCTCTTTGATGCGGTGTGGGCTATTGAAGAAATTATCCCTGGCAATATCCGATTGCCCGATCACCCTGCCATCAGCCAGATACTCGCCCTTGCCACCATCCAAATTCTCGATTGCGTCGGCTGGTTGATTCTTGCGGGCCGCCAGCCATTGCTCGGCCGTCGGCTTTCTAACTGCAAGCTTGATACCCTCCGGGAGCTCTAATTCCTTGGGCGGTTCCGAGGCCAACTCCTTTGTGGAAAACCAAAACCCCTTGCCAGCCTGGGCGGCATCCTCTGCGACCCATACAAAATCGATTTCTGAGCCAACCTTGCCCACATAAAACGCTTCCGCAGGTCTTGGCTTGATAAAGTCGCGGAGTTCGTCGGCACTGAGTATCAGCACTGCGAATAGCGTTTCCGGCTTCCCCAATGATTCCTTGAACTTTGCGTTTGCTTCCGTCTTTGCGATTGCTTCCGTCTGTAGCAAAACCAACGATTTGGTGTCATCCCAGAATGTTTCAAAATCTATCCGTTCGTCCTTGGGAATTTTGTCGAATTCATTCTTCACAAATTCCTTGGTAATATACTTTTGGGCATTACCCCCAGCGGCAGTGGGATTTCGGAGCGAGGATTCAGGATAAAGCGCCACAGCTTCTTTAGGCGGGACTACCTTCACTTCTGCGTGAGCGCTGGTATCCGCTTTCACCCAGATCCTACCCATACCCCAAAAGCCGGCGGCCGCCATGGCACTGATAGCCAAAATGAATAGCGAATTGATGGCAGTCATTTGGTGCTTTCGGGTGGATTGCCTTTGACCAACTCCTTCAGCTTTTCGCCACTCTCTTTCAAGGCTGCTTTGTAGATATCTTGATTCTTGATGTATTCTTTATACAAGCCCATCCGCTCTGCAAATGCCTTGTTGCCAGCTCCGGTGACCTCTGCCGTCGCCGCGCTGACTTGTTCCGCCGCCGTTTTCAATGATTGATAGGCCTCACTTTTTCTGGCCTGATCGTACCAGGTGTTCAGTTTTTCGTTGTTCTTGATGTATATCCAGTACTGGTCAATATTGGATTTCTTCCCCTCCGCCTTCGCGTGCTCAACTCGCTTTGCGTCGTCCTCGGTATCGGCTTTGCACTGTTCCACCCAGTCGTCATAGCTTTTCGGGGCCCCAGGGAGATTCAGAATCGTCGTCACCGCCAGGCTCTTGCTGCGGTCCACAGGCGCCGGGCACAGACTCATCCCGCCCGCAAAGCAGAGCAAGAAAGCTAGCAACTGTGGCAGAAATTTTTTCACGCGCGTTGGGTTGGACGATTTCCTAGCGCGACGGCCGGGCGCTGTCAATTCAATTGCCGGGACATTCATTTGGCGGGAATCGCTTGACAGATCCGGGGAGGAATCGCTAACGACAAGGCGATGCCCCGCATGGACTCCAGCCCGCAGACCCCGTTTTCCTTCACGATCCAGATCGGCGGCGAGTCCTTGAGCGTCTCCGGGGCGTTGCCGCTGGGCAAGTGCGCGGTGCGCGAGATGCTGCCATTGTTGTTAGGTTTGGGCGAGGGCATCGTGGCGGCCGCCGTGCGGCAGATCCCGGCTGGCAGGGCGGTCTCGTGCGGGCCGGGATGCGGCGCCTGCTGTCGGCAGTTGGTGCCCATCAGCCTCAGCGAGGCCGATTTTCTCATCCATCAAGTGCTGCCGAATCTGAAGAAGAGCCACCGCAAACGGGTCACCCAACGCATCGCCGATGCCGCCGCCAGCTTGCTCCAGGCGGGATTGTTGGACAAGCTGCGGCAACTGCCGTTGGAAACCGATCCGGAACGGCGCCAGGCCGTGGGCTTGCGCTATTTTTTGCAGCGGCTCCCCTGCCCGTTCCTGGAAAACGAAAGTTGCAGCATCCACCCGCAACGACCGCTGGCCTGCCGCGAGTATCTGGTGAGTTCCGCGCCAAGCCGCTGCGCGCAACCCGACCATGGCGGGGTGCTTGCCGTGCCTCTCCCGCAAAAGCCGTCGCATGCCCTGATCCAACTCGATGCCACGGCAACCGGCAGCGCCGGTTGGCAGACGATGATCACCGCGCTGCTAGATAAAGACGACTCCCTAACACGGATCATCCCCCAACCCGGTCGAATTCTTGAAGAATTTCCTTTACCATCTGGCAAGATCCGGCTAGTGGCTCGGTCGTCGTGTGTGACCGCACCGTGCGGTTGCCGGACAGACCATCCTAACCAATCACCCGCATGCCTTCATTCGTCGATCTAGCCGAACTCAGCAACGCCGTTTATGAACAAGGCACCTACCTGGTCAACGTCACCCCGCCGCTGACCACCACCCCGGCCACCCCGGTGCCGGTCAGGACCAATGCCTCACTGCTGAACCAAACCAACGCCTGCCTGCTCACCCCGCAAACCACCGGGCCGGCCCCCAAGACTTGGAGCAAATCCCAACATGCCTATAACCGGGCCGGGTTCTATGCCGGGCTCTATGAATGCGGCGACCAGCGGATCATTGCCTTCCGCGGCACCGACGATCTGTTAGATGCATTGGTCGATGACGCCGCGATTGCTGGCGGGGGCCTGCCTCCTCAGGTGTTGGCCGCCTTTACCACCGTTTCGGCATGGGGATTTTCCGGCAAGACCTACATCACCGGCCACTCGCTTGGCGGGGCCCTGGCGATTCTTTCCGGCTGCCACTTCAACGTGCCCGCCGTCACCTTCAATGCCCCCGGCGTGGCCGACGTCTGCGTCCAAATCGCCGTGATGGCCAACCCGCTCAAACGCGTGCTGGCCGCCGTGTCGCGCTGCGTCAGCAACTCCCGCGTCCGCAATGTCCGCATCGAAGGGGATCCGGTCAGCAGCATGTTCACCACCGGCGCCCAAGCCGGCGGCCACACCCAAGCCTACAGCGGCGCGTCTTGCGGCTTCAACTCGCTCTGCCGCCATGGCATGGCCACCTGCCTGGCCGCCGTCAAGGCCTCCGACGCCAACTATCAGGAGCTCATCCTGTGAGCGGATTACTGGCATCCAGCAAACCATGAGCGGCACCAGAAATCCGATCCTCGGCAGTTTGCCATTGCCAGGCCACGTCATGCCCGGGCGCTCACCGGGCTCACTCGGCAGAAACGACGCAGGCGATCCGGACGCCCGGATGTGCATGGCCGCAGATACTCCCGGCTCCGTTGGGTCCGGTGGCGACCGTGCGATGTCGCTCATCCCGAAGGTGAAAATGTCCTGCGAAATGCCGATCCAGGTGATCGAGGTGGATCTGGCAAAAATGCGGCACTTCCTATACACGGTGGCCTACGCTGAAGCTACCAACGAGGCCACCACCCGGGGACTCGCGCAATCCTCAGCAACCGGTCTGGACTCGATCACGGGCAATGCCACCGCTGGAGTTAGAGAGATGGACGAAATCCACATCGGCGACCAACGGATGATTGAGTCGGCTGCACGCGACGGTGCCGACAAGCTCATGGATCAGCTTCAGTGGGCAATCGAGGCGGGCCCAACGGCGGTCAAAGACTTCGTCGGCGCACAGGAACAACGGAAGACGAGCGCGCGCCTGGCGCTGAACGCCAAGTTTGCCGAGGCACAAAGGGAGAGCAGCCGCTTGGTGTCACAATATGGAGGGATCATCAAGGTTCTCTCCGCAGTCAAGTTCGTTTCCACCGTCACGATCAAAACGCTCTCGATCTTCGCTGGACCGGCCGGCACGGCTGTCGACTGGGCCTATAGCGGCTCCCAGGCGGCAGTGAAAAACCTGCTCGATGACAATGCCGCACAGACGCTGGCCGGAGTCGTTGTCGATGAAGCCGTGAAGACCACCGGGCAGGAGATATTGACCAAATTGAATGAAGCCGTGGCCGAAGGCATCATGACCCAGGCGGAGAAGAACAAGATCGAGGGCATCATTGGCAACTACACAGGAAACTCACGGCGGATCGCGGGCCAGTTAGCCAAGCTGGAAGCGAAGATCAAGCAGACCCTCAAGACTTCGAAAGGAAAAAAGCGCATCCCTGGCGTGTCGCTTAAAAAATGGGCGCTGCGCGCCAAATCCGTTACCCTGGTGGGCAGGACCACAAATAAATTCCTGCACAGCGGGAAACCATTCGGCGTCATGAAGAAAGCCGCAGGAAATGCCGCCTCGCTCGCCTTTCTCGCCAGCGATGTGAAGGACGCTTGGAACGAGGCCGTCGAAGAATGGCACGCATCGGACTAACGACTCTGTGGTTAGCCGCAGGCTATAAGTTTTCACCAGAATTCCCACCACTTAAAAATCAGACTTCGCCTCAAAGCACTGTCGTCCTCCGCACCCAACCTGTTTGTCATTCAAATAACCAACCCCAGCCCATGAACCGCAGCCAACTGCCCGCCCAAACCCTCAAATGGCACAATCTGGACCACCCTCTGCCAACCAGCGATCCCAACGCCGCCGAACTCGCCAGGCAAGCCATCAGTCACGAACACAATCGCCTCGAATCGGTCGCCGAGGTGATAGCCATAGCCGCCATTCTGGTGGCGCGCGGAGCGCTCAGCGGCGCGGAGATCGTGACCGTAGGTGGGGCCGTGTTCCAGCATGGCAAAGGTAACCGCGATCTGGACATCGTCGCCGCCCACTGCCTGCCGGGACAACTCGCCTTCAATGGATCTCCCATTCACACCTCCCCCGATTGGAGCCAGGCCGTTCTCTCCCGCTGCCTCCTCAAGCCGTTGCCGCTAGCCGCCAAACTCCGCAGCTTGGGCGGCCGCACCGACTATGTCTGCGAAATCGTCAACCAGGCTGATTCCTTGGTGGAAATTCTTCCCGGTGGCGGTGGTCTCAAACCCGCATTGGGTCTGGCGTTGGCCCGCCTGTTGCGGGACATGACATCCTGCCGCCCGCGTGACTGGGAAACCGTCCAACGACTCGCAGCGGGAGCTCTGGAATTCTACCGCCACGAGGCCCGCCAATGCTGCGAATCCCGCATGATCGAACTGTCCGTTGCCCAAGCCATCCCCGGATCCGCCAATACGGACGCGGGCAAATGCTCCATCATCCGCCATTTCCTCTCCATTGTGGGGGACCGTTCTATCATCCCGCTCAACCCGGCCGGGTTCCGCCAGTTGGTGGAGGATCTCGTCATGCCCGAGCGCGGACTCCCCGCGCCGCCATGCCCGTGACGCCAACCGGACTTCTTCCCGGGACTTTCGGCCTTGCCCGTTAGAAGTTTCCACCCGACCACGCGCATACCCGCAAGATCAAAGCCGATTCTTATACCTGGAAATTGAATGTTGGAAGTTGAATGTTGAGTGTTCAACCCCAAAAAACACGGGATCCCAATGCAGATTTTCAATATCCAACATTGCCCGCTTCGGGGTGCCATGCCAACATCCAAGAGCCAATATCCAATATCCAATGATCAAGTGAAGAGACTGAAATGACACCGCCCCGTCAGGGTGACTGGCCATTCCTCGTTACAAGGATCAAAAAAGCCGTCACACCGCCACCAGCAGTCCCTCGGACTTGGCGAGTTTCTTCTGGTTCTCATCAAAGCCCCCAATATTCAGGCTTGCCTCCGGCCACCCGAACTGCCAGTTTGTTTTTGTTACCGGCCTGCTTGCCATTCCTCGTTAGAACACTCGCCCCTCCCCCCCATGCCATTCGCCGCCCGCATCTCCGACATGCATGTCTGCCCGATGGTCACCCCGGGCACGCCACCCATCCCCCACGTCGGCGGCCCGATCTGCGGCCCCTGCGTCCCCACCGTCATCATCGGCTTCCTGCCCGCCGCCGTCGTCGGCGACATGTGCGTCTGCGTCGGCCCACCCGACACCATCGTCAAAGGCTCCACCACCGTCATGATCGGCAACAAACCCGCCGCTCGAATGGGCGACTCCACCGCCCACGGCGGCACCATCATGCTCGGCTGCCCGACGGTCATTATCGGCGGGTGAGCATTCCACCTTTTACAAACGTGATCGCCCTGAAGATCAGCACTTCCCAGTGGAACGTCCTCGCCAAAATCGACGAGCAAAGGTTTCTGCTTGAACTCCGTCAAGAACTGATAGAACTCCGGCCCGCGCTCTCTGAATTGGAACCAGCGAGTCTCGATACCAAAATTCGTGAGTCACTAGACCGTGCGCGAAATTATGGGCTGTTGCTCGAAGGCGAACAGTCGGCATTTGCGCGCTTTTGTGCCGTCTGCGGATGGACGGCGGATCTTGACAAGGAT
>JBILFE010000723.1:0-6269 GCA_044351705.1 Luteolibacter sp.
ATCTCAAGCAGGTGTATTATGCCAGCGGCGCCAAGGACGCGATCATCTTGGAGTTTGACCAACCGGTCATCTGGCTGGATGCGCTGGCCGGCCAGTTCTATCTGGACGACGCCAAGGACATGGTGGCAACGGGCAGCGTGAGCGGCAACGTCATCACGCTCAAGTTGAAGGCACCCGCCACCGCCGGCAAGATCACCTATCTCAAGGAAATGCACTGGAATGAGAACGATCTGATATTCGGCAAGAATGGCATCGCCGCGCTCACCTTCTGTGACGTGCCGATCCTGCCGGAAAAACCGCATACCAAATGATCAAGCGCGCCATGCGCAGGAGGACAGGCGTCCCGCCTGTTAGGGCCGACGGGCTTCCAGCCTGTCGTTTTATCGGCAGACAGGCGGGACGCACTGTTTTCCCTAACAGGCGGGACGCCTGTTTTCCTATCAAGAAGCGCTAAACTGCCAGAATTGGGCGCGCCGACTGTGACTGTCAGTTTAGCAGGAGGACAGGCGTCCCGCCCAAAACTGTCAGTTTAGCAGGAGGATAGGCGTCCCGCCTGTCGGTTCGTTGGCGGACAGGCGGGACGCGCTGTCTTCCCTAACAGGCGGGACGCCTGTTTTCCTATCAAGAAGCGCTAAACTGCCAGTATTAGGCGTCCCGCCTGTCAGGGACGACGGGCTTCCAGCCTGTCGTTTCAACTGAAATATATATCAATTAATTATCAGTGTTCTCAGTGGTAATCTGTTCCTCAGTGGTTTCTTTGCCGCGATTTCCGTATCCCGACGCCGCGGCCATCGGATGCCCCGGCACTCGAATAAAAGACAAAACTTTCGTCTAACGCGTAACACGTTAGTTTCAAAAACCTTACGCGTTTTCCGCAGGCTGTGGAAGAAATTAACCAAAAAATGTATCGACATCGCACCGGGAATTGCCAGCTTTTGGAACGTTCATTAGACAGCCCATGTCCAATCCCACTGCGTATTTTCGCTTGTTTGCGGCTTCCGGCCTGCTTTTCGGCATGGCCGGGGCGGGACCTGTATGGGAAAAGCCATCGTTGTCGCTGGGCTCGCTCGATGGGGACGGCGGGCTGAGGCAGCGCTTCGAGCTGGGGGTATTGTCCGGTTCCCCCGAGTTTTCCTTGCCGGTCTTTCTGGAGCACGGGTTCCGCGGGGATGACCCCGCCACCGAATACAAAATCCCGCAGTTGGAGTCCTACGTCGCGCCCGAGGGGCGCGACCAAATCCTGTGGCTGGAGCCGGGTGGAACCCGCCACTATTTCAAATCCTCCGAGATACTCGCCAAGGCCCCGGAAAAGCAAAAGGCGGAGTGGGTGGCGACAAGGCCAAGTGCCGGGAGTTACGAGTTCAAATCGAACGACGGGTGGACCTATCGCTACGAATCCGGCAGCATTTGTTCCCTGCTCGCTCCCACCGGACGCAAGCTGCGCTTCCAGACGGAAGGACTGCGGATCCGCCGGATCTATCAGGAAGCCGGCGGCAAGGAGTTCAACCTGCTGGAGTCCAAGGACAACGATTCCGGCCAGCCGGAAAGCCTGCGGATCGGCCCGGATGTGCACGAATTCCGCTACGATGCGGCCACCCAGCAACTGGTCGAATGGCGCTCGCCCCGCATGGGCAAGCGTGCAGTGACGTTTGATTACTCGAAAGGCGGCCTCATCGACACCGTGACCTTGCCCACGCAACAAAAGCTGACCTACACTTGGGCAGGGGGGGGGGGGGGGGACGCAGCCTGGCAGAAAGATTTAGGCTTCGAACTTCCGAAGACCGGCAATGGCGCGTTTCTGATCGCGGATTCCGATTACAAGTTCCAATACGGCATCACGAAAGCCGGGATCAACCTGATGCGGACCGACGCGCTGGGCATCCGCGAGGGCTTTGCCTTCAATCCGCTCACCCAGCAGCTCGTGCGGAAGAACCGCGACGGCGGGGAAACGACCGAATTCTTTGGTGTTCGTGGGGTTGCCAAGAACCACTTGGAAAGTGCCAGGGATGCCCGCGGTCGCGAAACCGTCCGCCTGTCGTATGACGAAAAAGGAAGGGTGAAAACCAAACAAATTCCCGGTCAGGCCGAAATCCGCTTCGAGTACGATGCGCTCGACCGCATCGCGAAAATCTTCCGGCTCAATGAGTTGAACAAGAGCTACGAATATCTTGGCGATTCCGAAAAGCCGATCAAGATCACCGACGCCCTCGGCCACTCCATCGAGATCGCCTACCGCGCGGACGGTCAGGTCAAGAGCTACAAAAACCTCGACGGTGCGGTCTATGAATACTCATATGATGCGCTCGGCCAACTGACTGAAGAGCGCTATCCGATGGGTTACTCCAAGATCCTCGAACGGGATGGCTTCGGCCGCATCACCCGGGTCAAGGAAATCAACGGCAAGGAAACCCGCTACGAATACACCGGCGAAAACCGTCTCGCCGCTGTCCGCGCTCATGGCACCCTTTGGAACTACGAATACGATTCGGACGGTCAACTCGAACGTCTGCTCAAGGACGGCAAAACCTGGCAGAAAACCGAGCGCGAAAAGGTGGCCGACAGTGGTGAATCCATCGTCCGCAAGACCGGTTCAAAGGGTGACGAAACGGTGATCCATTTCGATCCCAAGGGCAACCTCGTCAAGCAGGTGGACGCCCTCGGCCAAAAAACCACGTACAAGCACGATGCCACCGGCCAGATCACCGGTTGGGAGGACGAGCGCGGCGTGGCGGCCAATCTCGAACGCGATGCCCTCGGGCGCGTCGCCGGGGTGGATACCGGAGAGAATGCCAAACTCGAAATGGCCTACGATCTAACCGGGCGCATCCGCCGCAAAAACAACGGCGAGCAGGACATCCTCTTCGATTACGACAAGCCAGGACGCCTCACAAAAATCGACTACGGCAAGGGCCAAACCATCGACTACACGTACGACGACTTCGGTCGCGTTCTAACCGCCCTAACCGGCCAGGGCGTCAAGACCACTTACTCCTGGGACGCGCTTGATCGCAAGACCAGCGAACGCACCGACATCCCCGCCGCCGGCTACACCCTGCTCGAGTGGACCTACACCCCCTCCGGCCGCAAACAATCCGTCGCCGTCTTCCGGGGATCGCCCGCTTCCGGGGATCGCCCGCTTCCAGCGGGCTCCTTTCCGCGTCCCGCGGAAAGTCTTCTCCACCCTCTTCCATCTTCAACCCCCGATCCCCAATCCCCAATCCAAAATTCCACCGGTCCCACCCTCCTCCAGAAAACCACCTACGAATATGACCCCTTGGGCCGCTACACCCTCATCAAGGTCAATGACGTGCCGAAAATTTGGTATGACTACGACCCGCTCACCCTCCACCTCACCCGCAAACGCTACTTCAACGGCTGGGTCATCGCCTACGAAACCTACGATACCGGCCACCCGAAATCCCTCGTCGCCACCGATGACAAGGGCAAAACCGTCACCGATGTCCACTATGTCTGGAGCGCCGAGGGAAAACTCGACCAACGCACCCTCAATGGCGTCCTCCACAAGTATCACTATGACGCGCTCGGGAGGCTCACCGACGTGATCAAAACACAAGTGGAGAAGGCCAAATCTTAAATCTGAAATCCTAAATCCGAAACGTAAGATAGAAAAACTCAAAAGCTTCTCCAACCGTCAAAAAAACCTCTATCCTCTAACCTCTATCCTCTAACTTTTAACTTTTAACTTTTAACTTTTAACTTTTTTAACTTTTAACATCTAACCAATAACCTATAACCAATAACCTCCCCCCCCACACCATGAAACCAAACTCCAGACACTGGGCCGGCATCACCGCCGGCATCCTCAGCCTCGCAGAGTACGCCTCCGCCACCTCCCTCGCAAACGAGAGATACGTCTATGACGCCTCGGGCAACATTATCGAAAAGTCGATCGATGGGAAAGTCACTCGAATGGCCTATGATCAGGCAAACCGGCACATCGGGAGCAAAACCGCTGGCAAAGGCAAACAAACCACTGCCTACGATGCCGCCGGACGTCCGGTGACTGAGCGAAACGCGGACGGCAAAACCATTCGTGCCATGAGATACGGCTATGGCGACAAGGTGCTAGAGGCTCAAACCCGAGATTTCAAGGCGCAATTTTACTACAATTCCGAAGGCCTGTTGGTCGGGAAAAATGCCGAAGGAAATGTCTCCACATACATCTGGGACGGCAACGTAGTTGTCGCAGATGGTTCCGAAGTCTTCGTTAATGAAGCTCATACCTCAGGTGGAGTCCCCGTGCTGAACTCGGGAAGAACGGTTATTATATCCGATTACTTAGGCAACACACTCTCTGCTGGCATGCAACAACTCGCGAACACATCCTATGGAGAAGGAGTTGAAAACGCCCGATTTACGGGAAAGCTTTTTATTGAAGAGCTTCGTGGATATATCTTCAAATATCGTCTATATTCAACCGAGTCAGCACGATGGACGTCATCCGATCCACTAGGCTTCCCTGATGGCTCTAACGTATATTTATATGCTTCAAATCCGACTGATACAATTGATCCGCTTGGCACACAAAATGCGGTGCTGTATTATAATAACACGGCTATAGGTGCATATAGTTACGATGCAAGAAATTTCGATAATGGATTTGGCTGCTACATTCCATTTCAAGCTATTGAGTTATCAAAAGCAGAGTATGACTGGAATTTTGTGGGTGCGAGTGACAGCCGTCTGCAGGGTAAAATTTATGGCTATGGGTGGGCATTTGGGATGCAAAATACAACAAATATTAACATAAATCCTACGCTAGATATATGGGTTGAGGCAAGCACTGGTAAAATCCAAAACAATCTGACAGGAACAAACGACACAGCGAACGGACCACAAAAAGCTCATATGATTTTTGACATCAGTGGGGAAGACACTGCGGAGATGACGGTAGCGGTTCCAGGGAAAATATACTTGCGTAAAGCCACCATAAATGCGGGCGGAACGGCAGGCCCTGCCAACTGGGCACAGGTAACGGCAAATTACACGTTTAATACCGAAGATGACTATGAAAATTACAACTTAGGTGAGTATACCTGGAAAGAAAATTAGCCATTTGCAATTGGAATCTATCTCCAGCAGGTTTTGATTACAAATTTAATTCTTGTAATAAAGTTCAGGTTATCACTTATGAAACGTATTAACTATTGTTATGCGGTCTTGGGAGTCATTTTTATTTTATACTTTTTGCTATTAATAAAGAAAAAAAATGTAACCATTGATAATATAGTTAGTGATAAAACCATTCAAACCCGGCACATCCAAAGGGAGCATAAAGTTGCCAATGTCGACAATATCGAACCACCCGTAATCACAAATACAAATACTGAGATTGCTGCCTTCGTGAAACAATTAGAGCACGCATCTAAAGATCAGATGCAAATTTATTTTGACCGAATGTGGTACTTTCAGGAAAACGATTTCCAGATTGCCTTTGGGGCTATAGTTAAAAGATGGAGTGAAATCGATCCAGTCAATGCGGCGATTTTCGGAGACACGTTGGCTAACATACAAAAAGGACAACTATTTCTCAAAGCAATACTTGAAAACTGGCCTAAACACTCTCTTGCCAACGGATTCGAATGGCTAAAATCGATTGAAAACACTGAAAAAAGAAATTTTTTAATGCGAATATTATTAGCCAGGTCAATAAATATTAGTCCTGAGTTTGCATCCAAGACAATAGTAGATTTACCAAACGGAAGATTAAAGAGTAACGCTGTTAGTCTACTAATCCGAACCTGGTCGGAGCTTGATAAAGAAGCAGCTCTAAATTGGGTTAATATGAGTTTGAGCGGAACTCTGAAATTTTCAGCCACATGTGAGATAGGCATACGTACTTCTCAGGATGATCCCGAAGCGGCTTCAACGATGATTGATTCTTTGCCGTTTGGCCTCTATAGGAACAATCTTATAGCAGAGGTAGGGATGAACTGGTATCGAAAGGATCCCGCAGCGCTAAAGAATTGGATCGCATCATTAGACGTTGGTGACAAGCAGGCCGCTGCCATGAGTATAGGAGGAATATGGGCTCAAGATAATCCTAAAGAGGCGATCGGATTGGCCTGCACTTTGCCGGCTTTAACACAACAAGCATATTATGCTAAGGTACTATCGGTCTGGGGCGTGAAAGATCCTCATGCGGCGATACAATGGATTGAATCGGAACGTTTACCAATATCGGAAACCGCATATAAGTCTTTTTTTATGGCATGGGCGGGGTCTAACCCTCAGGAGGCGGCAGCGGA
>JBILFE010000284.1:0-5355 GCA_044351705.1 Luteolibacter sp.
CTCTATCGGTTTTTCGAGGATCCGGAGCGCGGTGACAAACCGTGGCGGGAGGAATGGGTTCGCCGCCTCCACCGCGAGTTTCGCAAGATGCATTGGAACTCGCTGCGTTACTGCATCGGTTTCCCGCCGGAAATGTGGTACCGCATCGCGGATGAGGAGGGCCTTCTCATCCAAGATGAATTCCCCATCTGGAACATGAAACCCAAGGAGAACGAATTTGACCGGGACGAACTGGCACAGGAGTTCACCGAGTGGATGCAGGAGCGCTGGAATCACCCGTGCGTGGTCATCTGGGATGCCAGCAACGAAACCCGCGCCAAGGCCGGCACCGGCGCCGCAATTGCGAAAGTGCGCGCCTTGGACCTGTCTAACCGGCCGTGGGACAATGGCTGGGCGCATCCCCAACAACCCGGCGACGTGTTTGAATCCCATCCCTATCACTTTCAAAATGCCAACTACAAGCTGTCGATGTTGGCGCAGGATTCCGGCATTCCCGCCGGCAACTCAGTCAAGAACAACGGCAATAACCCGGTTATCATCAATGAATATGGCTGGCTCTGGCTCAACCGCGACGGCACCCCCACCACTCTCACCCGCGAGCTTTACAAAAATTTGTTAGGCCCGGACTCCACCACCGCCCAGCGCCGCCACTTGTATGCGCGCTACACTGCGGCCGAGACCGAGTTCTGGCGTTCGCACCGCGCCTGTGCGGGAGTGTTGCATTTCTGTGGCCTGGGCTACAGCCGGGCCGACGGCCAGACCAGCGACCATTGGCTGGACGTGGAAAAACTCACTTGGGAGCCGGAGTTTTATCATTACGTCCGCGATGCCTTTGCGCCGGTCGGCCTCATGATCGACGCCTGGGCTGACGACTATGCCGCAGGCAAACCACAATCGTTTCCGGTGGTGGTGATCAATGATTTGGACAAGCCATGGCAGGGGTCGGTCCGCTGCCGCTTGCTCAATGCCGGCCTAACACTCCAGGAGAAGTCGCTGCCATGTGAAGTCCCCGCGCTGGGCGACGCGAAGCTGGCGTTTGAGATCGGCATCCCGGCGCAGCCGGGCCAATACCAAGTGGAAGCCGCGCTCATCAAGCCGGGTGCGGACCCCGTACGCAGTTTGCGGGACTTCCAGGTCAAGTAGCATCCTCACAGTTCCTGAGCTCGGTGGAAGTAGAATTGGCACATTTTGACGCCCAGATGTTCACAAGATGATCGAAACGCGGAGGCGCGGAGCCAGCAGAGGAAATCGCAGAGTTTCTTGCGGTGATGGCCATCGTGATGTTAGCCACCGCATGTGGCATTATGCAGGCACAGACCCTGGCCGAAGCCATCGACCAGTCCACAAGGACCTTCACCAGCTCCGGCAACCTGAATCCTCCGATGTGAGGTTCATACAGGCGGGAGGCAAATGGAAAATCCGCAAAAAAATCCGCCTTCGGGCTGGCGGATTTCCGTGGAATCTGGCACACCGGAGGTGTCATGAACATTTCTTCAAGTGCCTACGAAAAGCTCGGTCAGTTTTACCTCGGTCGTGCTTACGATGCCGAGGCGAAGAAGGTGGAGGATGAACTGATCCTCTATGATTCCAAAGATCTGGTGACCCACGGGGTGGTGCTGGGGATGACGGGCTCGGGGAAGACCGGCCTGTGTCTGGCGCTGTTAGAGGAAGCGGCGATGGATAACATTCCGGCGATCGTGATCGATCCCAAGGGCGATATCTCCAATTTGCTGCTGATGTTTCCTGAGTTGGACGCACCGAGCTTCCGGCCATGGATCAATGAGGACGATGCGGCCAAGCAGGGGATTTCGCCCGACGAACATGCGGCCAAGACCGCGGCTATGTGGCAAAAAGGCTTGCTGGAGTGGGGGCTCGACCCGCAACGCATCCGTACCCTGCGCGACAAGGTGGACATCACCATTTTCACGCCCGGCAGCAAGGCCGGGATTCCCGTTTCCATTCTCAGCTCATTGGCCGTGCCGCCGTTCGAGATCATGGACGATGGTGAATTGTTAGGTGAACGGGTGGAAAGCACGGTGTCGTCGCTGCTGTCGTTGGTGGGCGAGGAAGTGGTTGCCACGCAGAGTCCGGAGGCGGTGCTGCTAGGCGCGATTTTCCAACAAGCGTGGGCGGCCGGGCAGAACATCGGCCTGGAAACATTGATCCGCCACATCCAGAAGCCGGCATTCGACAAGGTGGGCGTGATGGATCTGGAAACCTTCATGCCGGAAAAACCCCGCCAGGCACTGGCCATGAAGTTTAACAATCTGTTAGCCTCACCCGGGTTCGCCACCTGGTTGGAAGGCACCCCGCTGGACATCGCGAAGCTGCTGCACACGCCGGCGGGCAAGCCGCGGATATCGATTTTTTCAATCGCGCATCTGGGAGATGCGGAGCGGATGTTTTTTGTCAGCTTGTTGCTCAACCAGATGCTCGGTTGGATGCGCGCGCAGAATGGCACCACCTCGCTGCGGGCCTTGCTTTACATGGATGAAATCTTCGGCTATCTGCCACCAACCGCCAATCCTCCGTCGAAGCGGCCGCTCATGACCTTGCTCAAGCAGGGGCGCGCGTTCGGCCTAGGCTGCCTGCTGGCCACCCAGAATCCGGTGGATCTGGATTACAAGGCGCTATCTAACATAGGAACCTGGTTCCTCGGCCGGCTGCAGACCGAGCGCGACAAGCTGCGCGTGCTCGACGGCCTCGAAGGCGCGGCGGGCACGCAGAACGCGAAGTTTAACCGCGGAGAAATGGAACGCCTGATCTCTGGGCTCGGCAACCGCATTTTCCTGATGAACAACGTGCATGAGGACGGCCCGGTTTTGTTTCATGTGCGCTGGGTGATGAGTTATCTAACTGGGCCGCTGACCCGCGGCCAAATCAAGACCCTGATGGACCCGAAGCGCGGGGAATTTGACAAGCCGGATGCCTCCAAAGTTGTTAGCAATACCGCCGCCAATCCGATGGCGATGCCGGGCCTCGCCGGGGTGGGCGAGGCGGTGGCTTCGGCGGCCCGGCCGCTGGTGGGTTCCGGTGTCACCGAGGGATTTGTGCGGCCGGCGGGAGCTGCGCATGACATCATCTATCAGCCCCATCTGTTGCGCGAGGGCGTGGTGAATTTTGGGTCCGCAAGAACCGGCTTGGATGGCAGCCGCAGCGTGCATCTGGTCAATCCGATCACGGCCAAGGGAATCGAGTGGGACAATACGCTTGCGCCGCCGCTCAAGCTCGAGGATGCGGACAGCGAACCGGCGTGCGGTGCCGGCTTTGCCGAGCTGCCCGGCTATGCGATGAACGCGGCCAACTACAAGCAGGTGGAGAAAGATTTTGGTGAGTGGCTCTATCGAAACGAGCGGGCCGAGGTGTTTGCCTGTCCGTCGCTCAAGGAATGGTCGAAGTTTGGCGAAACCGAGGCGGACTTTCGCGCGCGCCTGCTGCATCAGGCGCATGAGGCCCGCGATGCCGCATGCGACAAGCTCAAGGACGCTGCGGCGAAAAAAATCGACACTCTTGAGGGTCGTCTGCGCACGGCCGAAAACCAACTTGCCAAGGAAAAGGCCGAAGCCACCGCTTCTAACATGCAAGCGGGAGTTTCGGTGTTAAGCGGGATTCTCGGCGGTTTGTTTGGCCGCAAGGTCGGCCTCGGCACGCTCACGCGGGCGGGGTCCGCCATCGGCAAGGCCAGCAGTGCTTACAAGCAGCATCAGGACGTCGCCAACGTGGAATCCAAGATGGCTGGCATCGGTGAGGAAATCGCCGCGATTCAAGCCGAGCTTCAAGCCGGAATCGAGAAACTCACCGCAGCCTTTGACCCCGCCACGCTGCCCCTTGAAACCGAGTCTATCAAACCGGCCAGGACCGATGTGAAAGTCAAGAAAGTCGCGCTATTGTGGTTGCCCTTTGATGGCCGTGGCGGGCGAGCGTGGTGAGTTCACGGATTTACGGAGCGTCCACGTTCCATCCAGGCATCCTTCTCTCCGTCGCGCCAGCGATCCGGGCTTGTGGGATGGGGGAAAGCGGGTTAATTGCGTGGTGCGATGGCGGAGGGCACGATGCGGTGGAATTACCCCAAAGACCTGCCGGTGGTGGAACACCGGGAGGAGATTATTGCCGCCGTGGCACGCCACCAGGTGGTGGTGGTGGTCAGTGAGACCGGCTCGGGCAAGACCACCCAACTGCCGAAAATGGTGGCAGAGGTGCTCGGGGAGCAGGGCGGCCGGATCGGTTGTACCCAACCGCGACGCATCGCTGCCGCGAGTGTGGCGCGGCGGGTGGCGGAGGAGTTGGCGGTGCCGTTGGGCGGTTTGGTCGGCTATCAGGTGCGCTTCGAAGAACGCCTCAGCCAGGAAACCCGCATCAAGTTCATGACCGATGGCATCCTGCTGGCGGAAACCCAGGGCGACCGCAATCTCAAGCAGTATGCTGCCTTGATCCTCGACGAGGCGCACGAACGCTCGCTTAATATTGATTTTCTAATCGGTTATTTAAAACGACTGCTGGCAAAGCGCCGGGATTTGAAGTTGGTGATTTCCTCGGCGACGCTGGATGCCGGGGCGTTTGCGGAATTTTTCAGTGTGGGTGGAGTGCCGGCGCCGGTGATTGAAGCGCCGGGTCGGTTGTTTCCGGTGGCGGAGTTTTTCCTGCCGCCGATGGAGGATGAAGATTTGCCGCAGCAAGTGGCGCGGGCGGTGGACTATCTGGGCGAGATCGAGCCGCAGGGCGACGTGTTGGTGTTTTTGCCGGGCGAGCGGGAGATCCGGGAGTGCGCTGAAGTGTTGGACGGTCGGCGATATCGGGGGACGGAGGTGCTGCCGTTGTTCGCGCGGCTCGGGCTGGGCGACCAACAGCGGGTGTTTCAGCCGGGACCCAAACGGCGTCTGATCTTGGCGACGAACGTGGCGGAGACCTCCCTAACCATTCCGCGGATTGCGTGTGTGGTGGATTCCGGGGTGGCACGGGTGAGCCGCTGGAGTCCGGGGCGCGGGGTGCAACGTTTGCAGATCGAGCCGGTGAGCCAGGCGAGCGCGCGCCAGCGCAAAGGCCGCTGCGGGCGGGTGCGGGATGGCGTGTGTGTGAGGTTGTATGAGGAAAGCGAGTTGATCGAGCGACCGGAGTTCACCGATCCGGAGATCCGGCGCAGTTCGCTGGCAGGGGTGATCCTGCGGATGAAATCACTGAACTTGCCGGACATCGAAGACTTTCCGTTTCTCGATCCGCCCAACCCCAAGGCGGTGGCCGAGGGGTATCGGACGCTACGCGAGGTGGGGGCGCTCGACAAGGAACGCAATCTAACCGACTACGGGCGGCAGATGGCGCGCCTGCCGGTGGACCCGCGGCTGGCCCGTATGTTGTTAG
>JBILFE010000201.1:0-6259 GCA_044351705.1 Luteolibacter sp.
CGGCGCGGCTTCTTATTTTGTTCCCCAATAACCTATAACCTATAACCTATAACCTATAACCTATAACCTATAACCTATAACCTATAACCTATAACCTATAACCTATAACCTATAACCTATAACCTATAACCTATAACCTATAACCTATAACTCCTCTTCGAATTCACTTTTACTGTGCAGGCACGATGGCTTTGACCCGCGCAAACAACGCTGATCCGGCCAGCGGCTTGGTGGCGCTGAGCGTCACCGGCACCGTCTGAACAGTGCCTGCAGTCGTGAGGGTGCCTTCGGACACACCCGTGTCCTAGGTCCAGCCACCGGGTGGGTCACTTGCCGCCAGGGACGTCGACGTCCACACCGTGTATCCATGATCTATCTGGACACCAGCGCGTTTCTCAAGCTCTAATTATCAGTGTTCTCAGTGGTAATCAGTTCCTCAGTGGTTTCTTTGCCGCGATTTACCCCAATATCAGGGAATTGAACTTGCTCGCCCCCGTGGCCATTGTGAGGTCGAATGCTGAGTGATGAAGATGCGAGCAAACTCTGAGCTGGGCACCCCCCATCGCCATGCGGGGCCGCCGCCTGGCTGGCGACGACCCCGCGGGTGGAGTTGTTGGTTAGACCGGGAACCGCCCGGCGGCGCACTCATGGCACCGTCACACGCAGATGGCCGAAGAGCTTGTCACCACTGCGCGGCACGTAGACCTGCACGCGGTCGATGCCCGCGCCATAATGGTTAGGGGTCTCGATTTCCACCACATCGTTCTGGTCTTTCACCGCCGGGGTCCATGGCGCGACCAGATCCGTGTCGTATTCACAAACGGCGGTGACACCGGCAGCAACCGATTCTTGGGTCCGATGGTAGGTGAATTCCAAGTAGTTGCCCGCGGGCACGCCAACCGGATTGGTCACCAGTGCGAGCGTCGGCAACAACCCGGTATCCACGGTGTTTTTCGGATGCCCCCCGACCAGCATTTCCACCGCGTTGTCCACCCCGTCGTTATCGGCGTCGCCATCGCCAGGCGCGCCGGGAATCTCGTTGAGGATGGCCCAGTCGGCGTAGGTCCCACCACCACCGCTGTTAATGGTGAGGGTAAGGGTGCCGGTGGTTTCATCGAAGGTGTAGGTTTTGGTGTCAACGGTTTTGGTCCAGATGTCGCCGCTAAATTCCCACGGGGTGATGCCGCTCACAACCTGGAAGGTTCCCTCGTAGGCACTGGTGAGAGTGGCCACATTCTCAAGCTCCCAGGTACCGGCGGTGAGAGCCGAAGCATCGGCCAGCGAGGTATCGATATTAAAATCGCCCGCCAAGACCACCGCCCCCTTACCAATGATCTGGTTGTTGACGCCGCTGGTGTCGCCGATGACAAATTTAAGTTGCGCATCATCGGCGAGGGTCAGGGTGCCTACGTTAACGGCGGTATCGCCGGTGTAGGTGTTGGCGCCGCTGAGAGTGAGAGTGCCGTCACCATCCTTTGTTAGACCGCCGGAAACGTTCGGGGCGGTGGCGAGGGCTGGGATGACGGCTTCGGTAGTGGGAGAACCATTGGACAAGCTGACCGTGGGAGCTTCCGCGTAGCCAACGCCAGGGTTGGTGACCGTGATCGAGACGATCTTGAGCGTGCCGTCGCCCGTGCCATCGTCCGCCATGTTCGCAACAGCCGTGGCGGCCTGCCCTTGAACCGTGGTGGTGCCGGTGCTGCCGGTACCCGAAGCTGGCAGGTCCATGGTGACCGAGCCAGCGCCCGCATCGACGGATACCACCCGGGCACCCGTGGGAATGTTAGTCCCATAGATACGCGCGCCAGGCAGGATATGGGTGGTTGAACTCAGGTCCGTGAGGACGGGACTGGTGCTTGTGGCTGTGCCGGAGCTTACCGCCACGACTGTGGCAGTGAGAATGACCTGCGGTGTTGCCTTATAGCCCGAGCCCTCAGTTGTAGCAGCGACGGTGAGGCCTCCGCCTCCGCTTGCGTAGACACCATTACCCTCCGCAGCTTTCAGCGGTCCCTGAATGCCGATGTCGAATCCGTCGGTGTCGATGGCGGCACCTTCGGCATAGATGGTCAGACGGGTGGCACCACGAGCTGCGTTGGCACCGGTAATCGTGGTGCGGACGAAATTCGCTTCAGTTCCCGACGGTTTCAGGGTGCCGCCGTGGAAATTGAGGTAGGCATTGTTGCTGTCAACGCCAGTCGTGCCGTCGCCGCAAAGGATCGAACCGACAGTGAGTGTTCCGCCATTGAGATTGTAGATGGCATACAATTGTTCCCGGTTCATGCGATATTGCAGGTTCAAGCCGGCCGTAGGATAAGCATTCCACGCCGTATTGCCGCCGGTGTTGTAGGGGAGGTTAACTGTGCCGCCAAGCTGGTTGATGACGTCGGTGTTAAAACCGGCGATGCCAACCCGTAAGGCTCCATTCGCTGAAATACTGAGCGTCGCGTCGCGAATGGTGACAAAGTTGTTCTTGCCAAAATTGCTTCCCGTACTGCCGTCCCCCATGTCCATCCCAGAAGCCGTACCGGGATCACCGCCGACCGTACCGAGGGTCACGAGAGCGCCTGAATCCATCGTCAAATTGCCGCTACCCGAATTTAGACCCATGTTAATACCGCCCCAAGCAGTAGTCAGGGATCCGCCGTGCATATCATACGACGTCTTCGAGTTGTAACCGATATTCAGGTCGGCCCAATCTTCGTTTCCATCAGTATAGATATTTGAATTAGTCGCAACAGCATTGGTGGCAGCGCCGGAGCCACCTACGATGTATCGGGTGAGATAAGCCGTGGAGTTTGTAATATTGAGCGTGCCGGCAGAGGGCACAAGATGGCGTGTTTTGCCACTTGCATCCGAGGCAAGCCAGAGATTTCCGTTAATGGTAACTTTGCCCGTATTCGCAGAGGGGTTGTTAAATGTCAGGTCGTTCGAGGCACTGCTGATGACGTCACCATTCAGGGTCAGCGATGTGCCCGCCGCCACATTGTTGATGGTGCTTGTGCTCATGGCCAGCGGCGCATTGACCGTTACCGGGCCCGCCCCAGCGCCGACGATGATTCCTTGTTTCGTGCCGGAGCCGCCGAGCGTCAGCGGGGCTTGAACCGTGTTCGTTACCGACTCTCCGTCGTCGGAGAAGCCGACCACGGAGCCGCCAGGGGTGTTGGAAACCTGATAAGTTCCTGCGGTCGCATTGATGATATAGTACAAGCGTCCGGCATTCAGGCCGGTTGGCAGCGTGCCGCCGAAGGAGACGACCTGGCCATCCTGAACTTCGGTTCCGGTGTATGAGATCGTATCTATGGTGTTGTCAACCGTCACGGCGGCGGCGTCTTGCACGCGGGTCCCGGCAAGGGTGACAGCGATGCTGTCCTCAAAAGTGAGACTGCTGGCCGCGCGGAAGCCGTCGGTCGTGACCGTCCCCGCCGTGTAGACGTCACCTGAGGAAAACACCAAGTCGTCGGCAGAACTTGTGTCAGCCGTGGGGGTGCCGCCTGTGCCACTAGACTCGCTGTTCCAATAGAGGTTGACTCCGTCCCACGTGCCGGTCAGCGGACCCGCGTCGTTGACCGTATCCTGGTTGAGATCCCAGTAAAGGGTGGCCGCCGATGCGGAGGTGGCGGTGAGTAGCGCTGCGATGGCAGCAGCGAAGAGACAGGCGGCGCGGGAACCGGTAACGACCGGACGGAATGCGGAGGAACGTTTCATGATTGGCTTTTTCAAGTTTGAGTTGGTATGCGACCACAGAAAATCTGTGTTTTTAAGAAGTAACCATTAGCGGGCTTCTGACAAGCGTTATTTTCCATTTCCTGTCTGGATGCGGATGTGAACATAATGCCAGACATTATCTTGTTGACGAACGGAGCAGAAAGACAAGCAACTAAAAACGTCATGGCACGTGATCTGGAGTGGCCGGGCTGCCACTGCAGCAGCCAGTGCCCCCCGGCGGGGATGAATTGTAATATCAGGCACCCGGCATGAGTATGAAGAAACCCTCCACCTAACGCACACACCTCATGCATCGCCATCTCATCGCCGCCGCCGTGTTGTTTCACGCCGCCTCCGCATCCGCTGCGGTCCACCGCATTCACAATGACCATCTGGCCGTCGAGTTCGATGACGCAAGCGGCACCGTCAGCGCCAGCCTAACGGGGGCGAAACCCCCCTTTCTATCTGATTTACAAGTTCCGGCCGGGGCCGGCAAAGCGCAGGTCACCGCCGCCACCGATCCGGTGTTCGGCAAGGGCCAGCAGCTCCAGGTGACCCTGGCCGATGGCGGAGCCATCTATCTGTCCCTGTGGGCCAATGCGCCGTTCCTGTTTGTCAGCAAGGATTTTTACAACAACAGCGCGGAGAGCGTCGACCTGCCACGCGCCGTCCTCGCGGATTTCGCGATCGACCTGGGCAAGCCGCCATCCGACCTGCGCACCCAGGGCACCGCCGGGCTAACCCATCCAGACAAGAACCCCGGCAGCTACGTGTTTCTGACGCTGGCCGATCCGGCCACCCGCAAGGGGGTTGTCACCGGATGGTTAACCCACGACCGGGCCAGTGGCGTGATCTTTTCCCGCCTCAAGGACGGCAAGGTGCGCTTCGAGGCGCGCGGTGACTATGGTCACCTGCGCATCCCCGCCGGCAAGTCGGTCCGCTCGGAGACTTTTGTCATCGGTTGCTTCGAAGACGCCCGCCTCGGTCAGGAACAATTCGCCGACGCCATGGCGCAATCCTACAAGATCAAGCTGCGGCCGCAATCGGCGGGTTACTGCACCTGGTATTCCGACCAACACGGCGGCGCCGGCGATGAAAAATCCATCGTCGAACTGGCGAAATTCGCGGCCCGCGAGTTGCGGCCATTTGGGCTCGGGGTCATCCAGATCGACGACCTGTGGCAGGATGGCGGCAACTTCAACGGTCCGACCCGTGGCTTCGACCGCGTCAAACCCAACGGTCCCTACCGTGGCGGCATGCAGCCGGTGGCAACCGCCATCCGCGATCTCGGCTTCACCGCCGGCATTTGGTTCATGCCATTTTCCCGCAACTATCAGGACCCGGAATACAAGGACCGGCAGGATTGGTTTGTGAAACGCAAGGATGGCAAACCCTATGAAACCGAGTGGGGCGGCACCACGCTCGATCTAACAAAACCCGAGGTGCAGGCCCATCTCAAGTCGTTGGTGAAGACACTCCGCGGCTGGGGCTACGACTACTTCAAGATGGACGGGTTGTGGACCGGTTCGGCCACCGCCCAGAGATATGTCAACGACGGCTACAAGGAAGATCAGATGGGGGACAATCAGCCGTTCCATGATCCGGCCGTCACCAACATCGAAATGATGCGCAATGGCCTGAAGCTGGTGCGGGAGGCCGCAGGGCCCGATGTCTTCTTCTCCGGCTGCAACCTGAGCCAGAACCTGCGCAGCTTCAGCGGAGCGGTCGGCCTGGTCGATTCCATGCGCATCGGCCCGGACAACGGCCAAGGCTGGCAGGACTACCGGCGCGAGATCCACGGCAACGGCAGCGGCACGATCATCACCGGCCCGGTACGCGGCGCGCGCCTGTATTTCCTCCATGGCCGCATCTGGTGGAACGACCCGGACCCGGAATATGTCCGCGCGTCGGTGCCCATCGAACATGCCCGCTTGATCACCTCGTGGGTCGGCATCAGCAGCCAATTCCACCTCAACAGCGACTGGATTCCAGCCCTGCCCGCCGAACGGCTCGAATTGCTCAAACGCACGATTCCGGCCCATGCCGCGGTCGCCCGCCCGGTCGATTACTTCGACACGGAAATGCCTTCGATCTGGCTGGTCAGCGACACCCGTGCGGGCGTCCGCCGCGACGTGCTCGGCTTGTTCAACTGGGATAGCGCCGCACGCCCCATTGAATGCTCCGCCGCCAAGGCTGGGCTTGATCCTAACAAAACCTATCACGCCTTTGATTTTTGGAACAAGACTCCCCTACCCACGTTCCAGGGCACCTTCAAATTCGACATGCCGGCCACCGCGTGCCGGGTCATTGCCGTGCGCGCCGCGGAGGATCATCCGCTGGTGGTGAGCACCTCGCGCCATGTCACCCAGGGCATCATCGACCTGCGCGATGAACAATGGAATGCCGCCACCAAGACTCTATCCGGTGAGAGCCAGGTGGTCGCCAACGACCCCTACGAAATCCGTATCGCCGGCCTAACCGATGGCGGCAAGACCTGGCAAGCCAAGGCTGCCAAGGTCGCGACCAAAGACCAAACCGCCGGAGTCACCGCCAC
>JBILFE010000202.1:0-6256 GCA_044351705.1 Luteolibacter sp.
CATGGAATGGTCGTTAGGGATTGCCGGCGGCTTTGTCCTGGCAAGCATAGTGGCCTATCTCGGGCTGTTTGCCAGGCGCTCTGTGCGCACGCGGCTACTCGCCGGCACGGGCTTTGCCATCACCTCCGCGGCGGCGCTGTATTGCATCGTGACCTGGGAGTTTACCGGCTATGGCGCGGCCTTGGACCGGTCCCGCAATTTTTACGGCACCCTCAAGGTGAGTGAGTGGATGAATGACGAGGATGAGACATGCCGTTCCCTCTACTGTAGTGGCACCGAACATGGCCGCCAAAACATGGAACCTGACAAACACCGGGAGCCCCTAACATATTATGGCCGCCATACCGGCATCGGCATCGCGCTGGATGGCTTGCAAACCGTGCCCGATGCCAAGGTCGGCATCATCGGCATGGGCACTGCCACCGTCGCCTGCTATGCACAGCCCGGACATACATACCGGTTTTATGAGATCAATCCAGACGTCGTGCGCATCGCCAGACAATGGTTCACCTTCATCGCCGACCTCGAAGCCAGGGGGGCCAAGTATGAATTGGCACTCGCCGATGCGCGGCTCTCGCTGGACCAGGAACCACCGCAAAACTTCGATGTGCTGATGCTGGATGCCTTCAGCGGCGACTCCGTCCCGGTGCACCTGCTCACCCGCGAGGCGTTTGCAATTTACCAACGCCACTTGAAACCCAACGGCATCATTGCCGTGCACATAACCAACAAATATCTCAACCTCGCCCCGGTGGTGGAACGCCTCGCCAAGGAATTCGGCTATTTGACGACGCGCCTGGGGCTCGACCCGGGAGAACTTGAGGGCCACTATCTAACCGACTACCTGCTGCTCACCAAGGATGCCGGCTTCATCCGCGCCCAACGGCTGCACCAACTGGGCTATCATGTCCTGATGGTGGACTATCGGGATTTTGGCAAAATGATCGGAGTTGGAAAGAAAATCATGGGGGCCTTGACGGAATCCCAAGCGACCCAAGTGCATGGACAGCAGCACCCCGCCGGCAGCTATTCAGTGACCTTCAAGGTAACCGGATTACTGGTGGCGCCGACCCTTTCGTAGCCCTTGAGCGAGGTGTCAAAATATCTCGGATCCATCTCGCGAGCGGCAGTCTCACCCGCATTGCCCACCATGGCCATGGCGCTGAAACCGACGCTGATCTCATAATCTCCGGGGCGAATGATGAGCCAGCGATCCAGGTCGCGGCTGCCGTATCTGAGTTCCGTAATGACGAACTCCCTGGACCCTCCGGGAGCGAGAGTGACGGGCTGACCGATCCAAAGGTCTGCGGACATCAACCCGCCGTAAGGCAGGTTCACGGCGCCGCTGCCCCGGACGGACAGAACAATGCAACTGGAGTCCGGCCCGTAAAGGATGGTCAGCGGATCCTTGCCGGTGTTGGTGAGCCTCATCCTGAGGTTGACACCTTGCTTGAGCTTGCGGAACTGCGCAAGCTCCAACTCGTGGCGCATCCCTTGCGGGAAGTCCCCGAGACCGGATTGAGGATTGTTTTGGCGGTGGTCCTTCATTTCCTCCTTCCGCTCCACCACCTCCCGGGCCGCCTTGAGTTGCTTCACCTGGGCGGGGTCGAGACGCACGGGCACCGGTTGCAGTAGGGTCACCTTAAGCGGCGATTCCTTCTCCGGTGGGGCGGGAGTGGCGGGTGGCGTCAACTGAGTGGAACCGGTAGGAGCGCACTGGCTCAAGAGCAAGCCGGCGGACAGGATCGCGCCGACGTGGGCAAGGAAGTTTGGAGTTTTCATCGATTGGGTGGTGGGTGGTGCTCGTTCCCACTATCCGGATTCCAGCGGCCGCTTGGCAGGCATTTCCCGGAGCCGGGCCGTGCGGCCTAGCGGTGGGACTCGAGCCATTGTTCGCCCGATTCACCCAGCGGAAAGCCGGTTGGGGAATCCTGTTTGGGGAAAATCCGCTGGCTCAGTTTCTCCGCCATGATGACGTTGGTGGGCCAGTCCGCGGCGGGGGGCGGAGGCGTTGGCGGGGCGTCCACAATCATCGGAGGCAGCATCACGGCTGGCAGACCGGCGTTGCCGGTCGCTGGCGGCGGCGGTTTGAGTTCGCTGATTCCCGAGGACACCTCTTCGTCCGTGGTGTCCTGAAGGCCGAACCACGCCGCGAGGGGAGGGTGTGGCATCGGAATCCGGGCGGAGACGGGAATGGAAACAACGGCCGGTGGCGCGATGCCGCCGGTGGGCGCGCACTGGCACAGCAGCAATGCGGCTGGCAGGCACAGGACGGTGGTGAGATTCAGATTCTGAGATTTCATGGCTTTGAAGTTGGGTTGGTGGTTTGGCTGGTCTTTTGTTTCCGAACTCCGGTGGTGGCAGACAATCATGCCATGACAGGACGGTCGGTGGTCGTTCGGTCCATCAGCAACCTCTGGAGCTTATCGGGTGTGGGAAAGGACTGGCGCGGGGGTGGGGCTCGGTATCGGAGGTTCCGGTGTTCATTCATATCATCCGGAAGCACACTGCGAAGTTGCACCGCACGCGGGATTTTTTAAAAAAACCGGGACGAAATTATGGTGAGCCGCTGCCCTGTGAGCGCCGGGAGCCTCAGGCACCCAGCTTGGGCCGGATGAGATTGCATTCGCCGTCTCGTTTGGGGATTTTCACCCCGATCATCCGGCAACCAGCGGCAAGGTTGCGTGGAACCGACACGATGGAGCTGTCTCGTGACCAGGATCCGGAATAATTTCGTCACTTTCCGCGTAACCTGGACAACCGGTTCCGGATGAAGGGGGTGAGCAGAGGGAAGTGAGGAGCGCACAGCAGCCCGACCAAGCGGCAGTAACTCCTTGGTGACATTTGCCAGATGATCCATTTAGACCTTGACCCCATGCTTCCATGCCCTAACTTGAAAAAAGCCATGACGGAATTGCCAACCTGCCCAGTATGTGGCACCCCGCTCGCCCGGGGGAACCACAGCGGAATGTGCCCCGCCTGTCTGCTGCAGGCCGCCATGGGGGGAGATTCCACGCTGCACCAGGCTCCCGGCGAGGCCGGTGCGGCGCAGTCGCCGGCCGCTTTGTCGGAACACCCCGGCAGCCAACCCGTTTTCTTCCGCTCTCCGAACCGCTCTTTAGCCCCTCATGCGCACCAACCGTGAAAGGACGTTCTAGCAACCGACATGGTGCCCCACCCATTCGCCGCCAAGGATTCAGGTTATGAAACTCACGCCAACCCACCTATTGCCCGGCGCCATCTGTGTTGGCTTGTTGCTCCCGTGCCATGCCGGAAAAATCCACGATGCCGTGACCAAGCGCGATGTTGCCGCGCTTGACCGGGCGCTGAAACAGGGCCCGCAACAGGTCGATGCCAGATGCTATCCTGATTTCGAGACGCCACTCTATATGGCTGTCGAAGCGGGTAATCCCGCCATCGTCAAACGCCTGCTGGACGCCGGAGCCGATCTCACGTTGCCCAGTGTGGCGGGTGTGTCCGGTATGGGACCGCAGCCGTTCACTCCGTTGCAACGCGCCGCGTTCGCTGCGGGGTACCAGCCAATCAAGGCTGGCCCGGATTCGCGATCCGGCATCGCGGCAGGCGCTACCGAGTATCAAACCTCGTTGAAGCTCCTGAAGTCGTGGGCCGAAGAGCGTGCAGCCATGCCTGAAGCCGAAAGGGCGGCGCGGCTGGAAGTGCTTGCCCTGTTGCTCGCCAAGGAGCCGGAACTCAACCGGGGGTTCCCGGGCGGCACGCCTCCGCTTCACCTTGCTGCGGGGACGGGAAACGCGGCAATGGTCAAGTTGCTCATTCGTTCCGGAGCCAACGTGAATAGCCGGGATGATTTGTGGACAACTCCCCTCCATGCCGCGGCGATGTATGGAGGGGACCGGCAGGCGATCGAGGCGCTCGTTGCCGCAGGCGCGGATATCGAGGCATCTGACAAGCAAGGGGTTACCCCGCTGATGTTAGCCGGCCGCTCGGGCACTCTCAAGGCGGTCGAAACCTTGGCGGCCCACGGCGCTTCGCTTGATGCCAAGGGTTCCAACGGGTTACCGGTCATCGGCTATGCCGCACTGGGGGGGAATGAGGAGGTCGTGAAGTTTATCTATGAAAAAGGCGGCCGCGATTTGATTCGCCATGCGAGGCAAGACCTGCTTTTCAACTGTGCCGCTGCGGGCGGCAGCAAGATGCTTGCGGAAATACTGCTCGCCGCAGGCGTGGATGTGAACGTTCGCGACGAGGCCGGATACACTCCCTTGCTAACCGCCATCGAGCATGATCGCAGGGAACTGGCCGGGTTCCTGCTGGAGAGAGGTGCCAACCGGGGAGCCAGGACCAATCGCGGTCGCGGTCTATTCGAAGTGGCATGTGAGACCGGTAACATTGCGCTCGCCAAAGAAATGCTCGCAAGTGATCGCGGGAACCGTGCAGCCCTGTTGAATCATGCGGCCAAGAACGGTCGCGTGGAGTTGGTGGAACTGCTCCTCGATCAGGGAGCGGATGTGAACGTGCCTGATGAAAATGGGGACTTCCCGCTTTTCTGGGCAATTTTCGGAAAAACGGGGCAGCATTCCGCGGTCTGTCCAGCACAACCCGCCTCTGAGGACGATCATGCACGAACCGTGGAACTTCTGTTAGCTCGTGGCGCGAAGGTGGACCGAACCTTTAACCAAGGTTCCACATTCGTGCATGTGGCGGCCCTTTACCGGGGTGCCCAGGTGATGAAGGTCTTGTTGAAGGCGGGGGAAAACCCGAATCTGCCCGAGAATTCCCTGAAAAAAACACCCTTGCATGCTGCCGCCGTGGGTGGCCGCGTGGAAACCGTCCTGGCATTGCTGGATGCTGGCGCGGATCCCAAGGCGGTCGATATACGCGGGGATACGGCCCTACACATCGCGGCGGATTGCGGGAATGCGGAGGTTGTGAAGCTTCTGCTCGGCAGGCATGTTCCCATCAACACGCAAAACCAGTCGCAAGGACTCATGCCGATTCATAATGCGACGTTCGCCAATTCGCTGGAATGTGTCCAGATATTGCTCGATGCCGGAGCCAATCCAAACTCGCGGGATGCAAACAACGTCACCCCGTTGTTTATCGCTGTCGATGTGACAGCACGTCTGGAACAACTTGGATCCTATCAAACCGACGCAGGCAACCGCTACCGCGCGATGGCAAGCAACAAACTGGCACGACTGAGAATCATCCACCTGTTGATCCAGTCCGGCGCGAAGGTAGATTCCCGATTAACCGCCGGCGGCACGGATCACCCGATGTCTCTTCAGCAGTATGCCCGGGACAACGGCACTCCCGAGATCGTCGAACTCCTGCAAAATCCGCCGCCGGTGGCGAAAAGACCAAGCCGGCGCTAACAAAGATTCAATGCCACCCACCAATCCCGTGAACCAGCATGAACCTCAACTTCTTTTCTCCCGGTCTCCGAACCGCCCATTAGCCCACATGCGCACCAACCCGGTATCAGCAATTTCCTAGCAATCAGCCATGAAGCAGACGATACGCGATTCAACGATCATTCGGGGGTTCGCCACTCTTGCGGCGGCAACCGGATGCCTGTTGCTCGGGTCCTGCGTTTCGACGACGATCACGCCTCCACCCGCGGGCTCCGCTGTCATTGACGCGGTACCCGATCCCAAGCACAGGGATCGGGTCGAAGGGATTGCACTCGACGCCATCAACGGCAGGAGTGTCAAAGGCACCCGATGTGTCATCGACCCGGGCCTGAATACCATCAAGACCCGATTCCGATGGCCCCAAGGCCAGGACCAGCAGGTGCAACTCCGGTTCTATGCGACACCGGACACGATCTATTTCATCTACTATGATGTGTATCCGCCCTCCACAGAACTCACCAATACCGCGGCCGGGAGGGTCATGGGTTCACTGGGTGAGATGGGGGGGGAAGGAGCGATCTTTGGAACCCTTCTTTTGGGCGCTCCCGCTGCCGTCGTTGCAACGGGGGAGCGACTAGGCCACGGGGTCACTCAGCACCGCAAGCCCGCGACCCACATCGATCTGGTGGTCGTCGCCCACCACTCAAGCCAGGGGACCGTCCGACAGGTTCGCGCCTATCCCGACGGGAGAGTCGATGAGAAGCCTTGGGCCGCCTGGGCGCAAATGCAGGCACCCTGACCTGATCCAATCCTGCCATTCGGATCCTCCGCCCCTCCTTTCCGCGCGACCTTTTCTCCCGGATTTCTAACCCCCATTTTGCAAATCATGCTCACGCACCCTGAAAATCAATTTCCTTGGCACC
>JBILFE010000203.1:0-6243 GCA_044351705.1 Luteolibacter sp.
TGATGGCACCGTTCCAGCTTTCATCTAGCGGTTCTTTCTCCAGCACCTTGCATGCTTCATCAAAGATCAGTTTCGACTTGGCACAATGGTAAGGCGCGGTGGCGGAATAGGTCCCCATGACCCGCAGCTTGAGTTGCACTTCCTCAGTGGTGCCGGCACGCCAACGGGTCAGCTTGAGCACGCCGCCATTCTCGGTTTTTTCGGCATCCTGGATCGCCTTCGCGAGGCTCTGGCGCGCGTCAAACGTGAATGTCTTGCCGCCCACTCCCACAATCACATCGTCCACTTGCATCACCCCGTCCGCCGGTGACTTCGCCCCCACATGCGTCACCAGGATTTGACGGCTGTGCGTGGTGGTCCGCCCGTGCTCGCTATCAAGGTAGCTATCCGGCCGGGTGTGGATCCATCCACGCAGCCCGGTGGCACCCAGATTGTAGGTGCCATTGCGATCCACCCCGGTGGTTTCTCCTTTGGTTAGATCCGGCGGCACCAGCGGCGGAGCCGCCGCGAGTGCGTTTGGCATTGCCGCCACGGCAAGCAGCATTCCTAACACAAACAATCCAGGGGTTCGCTTCATCTGTTGGTTCTGTTGGCAAATTTGTTGCCGCGGGGGAATGGATCCGGTGATCCACATCCGTGGCATGGCCTTGTGTCGGCCGCGTTTACGGCCAAAGGCTTTCCGGCAAGCCATGGGTTGTCGAGCCCCATTTTAGCCGTGACTCACTTTGGCCGGGCTCAGCCAACCGGTTAGTCCCCATGCTCACCACGGGCGCGCTGCCCACGAGGTAGGGTTATGCCCCATTGCGGGTGCGCTCCATCCGGGGTCTATTAAAAGCGTCCTGGAACACCGCCGAAGCCTCCAAAACAGGACATCTGACAGAGACGGTTCGCTGTCGGGGCTTCGTCGGCAACTTATCAAATACCATTATGACATTAGGAACTATTCTTCTGATTATCGTTGTTCTCATGTTGCTAGGCACCATTCCCACATGGCCACACAGCCGGAATTGGGGCTATGGACCGAGCGGTGGCTTGGGCTTGATCCTGATCATTCTGATTGTCCTGTTCTTGCTAGGCAGGATTTAATGGCATGGCGGCTCCATTCACTGTGAGGTGACGACCCTATCGCGGACCCCGTTGAGGATAATGGCCTTGAATTTTCAGCCGCGTCGTCTCGTCTCATCTGGCACACGAATCATGTACCCGCGCCTCATTTCCACCATTGTCGCCACCGTCCTCTGGATTCCGCTTGTCCCCGCCAATGCCCAACTCGCCGGCACCTTCGAGCCCTTTACCCACCGAGCCAACGCCGAGTCATGGCTTGTCTACGATTACGCGGATGGAGTGTCCTACACGCCCGTATGGGATTCTGCCGGAGATGGGTTGAACCCCGACATCTACTTCACCTTCGCCGGCACCAACGCACTCGACTTTCATGCTAACGGATTCTCGTCCGGCGGCGCGTTCGTCGGTGATCTTACGGCCGGGGGGGTCGATGCCATCGGCTGCGATGTCTTCGTCGAGGACCTGGCTTCCTTCGATGTCGGAGAGTTCTTCCTGTTTTCTGCCACCGACAACCGCTACTACGTCAGCGAATACATCGTGCCTGGAACCAGCGGGTGGAATGCCGCGTACGCCTCGCTCACCGGGCAAAGCTGGTATGTTCTGGAAAATGGCAGCTATGTTTCGGTCGCGCTGACCCCGGAGATCCTTGGCAATGTCACGGAGGCCGGGATCACGTTCTATCCATCCAACGTCCCCGAGGCGGATGGCAGGGTCGTGGGCATCGACAACTTCACCTTTTACGGTGCCTTGGTCCTGCCACCAATCACGACCGGCACGTCCGGCAACTCGTTCCAGCTCAGCTTCGACCGCCGTCCCGGAATCGCCTACTCGATCCAGTCCTCGCCCGATCTGGTCGTCTGGACGCTGGTGCCCGGCGAGGAATCAATCACCGGCTCATTGCCCTACATGTTGACTCGCCCGCTCCTCCCCGGTTCGCTTTTCTTCAAAGTCGGGATTGGGGATTCCTTCACGCCTGTGCCGGATATGGGCGCTCCTTGAGTTTGACTGAAATGTAGTCTCGGACTTCAGTCCGTTCTTCATCTTCAATAATGCGGACTAAAGTCCACTACTACCATGTCCACCCTGAACAGCAATTTCCTAGCAATAATACTCAATTTCCCCTTGCAGCCTTCGCGCCTTTTATAGTCAATAGACCCATGAAAACTGGGATTTCGGCAAGACGGATCGCGGCCGTCCTTGCGGCGGTGGCGGTCGCTGAAGCCGCGACGGCGGGCGGGGTGCCATCGGCGGGGCCCTATGACCGGCAGGTGGCGGAGCACATCGCGAGACTGGCGGATGCGTCAGCGCACGTCCGGCTTCGCGCCGCCGAGGCGCTGGGATTTCTGCGAGCGTATCGCGCCGAGCCGGCACTGGTGGCGCAGCTCGTGGACGCGTCGGCGGAGGTGCGCCGCCAGGCCGCACTGTCGCTCGGCTGGTGTGGCGGGCGAACCTCGGTCGCGCCCTTGCTGGAGAAACTGGATGAGGTGGACTGGCTGACGCGCCAGGCGGCACACGTCGCGCTGATCAACCTCACGGGCCAGGAATTTCCGTTTGACGGGCTCGCCCCGGCCAGCGAGCGGCAACGACAGGCGCAGGTGTGGCGCGACTGGTGGCGGCAAGCGCCGGCGGATCGTCCGCCGGCCGAAGTGATGGATCTGCTCGCCGGGATCGAGATCAACGGACAGCGGGCTCGTCCGGCGGACCCGACGCTCGCCTGGCAGCGCGAGCGCGGACTGCGCGCGCTGGGCGCACTCGGTGGCCAAGGCGCGACGGCGGCGGTCATCGCGGCGCTGGGGCCATCGCCGCCGTCAACGCCCGCCCTGCGGCCGATGGTGCGAGCAGGCATCCGAGCCGTCGGACGGTTGCGCGAGGACTCCGGACGCGACTGGCTGGTCGGTCTGCTGGCCAACCCGATGTGGGCACGCCATGCGGCCGAGGCGCTCGGCGATGTTGGCGACCGGCGCGCGGTCGAGCCGCTCCTGACGGCCTATGCGCGGTTCGCCAAGCGGCTGGACGAGAAATATCCCGCCGAGGTCCCCGCCGACGACAATATGAAGTTCCCATCGGAGGACCGGATGCTGGAGACGCCCTATTGGATTGCCCATGCGCTGTGCCGGCTGCCGTTGGATGATCCCCGCGACCGCGCGCGGCTGCGCGAACTGGCGCCGTTGATCATCGCGAACCTGCCGGGCGATGACGACACGTTCATGCTCTATCAGCCGGAGACCGGGCACCTGCTGACGCGGTACTTGCTGGAAGCCGCCGGCCTGCGGCAGGAAGCGGCGGAGCAGGCGTTCGCACGGCTCGGCCAGCCGCGCCGGGCCGCGAACCCGGAGCCGGCCTTTGTCTGGCCGAAGTTCGACGGCCGACGGATGTCACCGTGGCTGCCGTGCGTCTGCACGGAGCGCGAAGACCTGACGCGCTTGCTGCCACTGTTGCAGCACGCCAACGGCTGGGTGCGCATCAACGCCGCCAAGACCATCGCGTGGCTCGGCGACGACCGCGCCATTGCGCCGCTCGCGGAGACACTGGCTGCTGCGAAGTCCGAGGGTGACTACGGCTGGAGCAGGATTTGGAAGCAGGAGGAATTCAACGACCCGTGTCCGCGCTGGCGCGAGGCGCTGTTGCGGGCGCTGGGCCTGCTGAAAGCGACGCAGCACATCGGCTTGATCACCAAGATCCTCAACGACGAAGGCTCGGTGCTCGAAGTGCGTCACGCGGCGGCGGAGGCGCTGGTTGACATCGGCAACCACGAGGCGCTCGCTGTGCTGCGGCGCACGGCAACGGCACACCCGTTCGGCACTGTGCGGCAGGTCGCGCGCGACGCGTTGCAGGCGCGAGGTATCGAACCGGAGCCGGCCAAGCACGAAATGGCCGCAGACAAACCCGGGCCTCAGAGTGACGCGGTTATAGGACAGCCCTGCATCTTCGATGCGAAGTTCGACGCGTTGCTATTCATCAAAGGCAACAACGACCTGCCCAACACGCCGCAGACGGTGGAGCAAGCCGACCGTTGGCGCCAGACTTACGTGGTGACCGACGAAGGCCCATCCTACCGGCCGGGCGACAATCTTTATGTGCTCAGCCCGCCGCAGCCCGACGGCATGGTCACGCCACTCACGCATTTCAAAGATGGCTGGGTTGGCGAGCCGGAGTTGTCGTGGGATGCGAAGCAGGTGATTTTCACGCGCCGCGAGAAAGACAGCCTCTGGTGGCACATCTGGCGGATGAACATCGACGGCTCCGGCCTCCAGCAGCTCACACACGGGCCGTATCACCACGTCGGCCCGGCGTTCCTGCCCGATGGCCGCATCGCGTTCGCTTCCAGCCGCAGTGGCATCCGCGATGAGTATCATGGCTACCTCTGCACCGCGCTTTGCGTGATGAACGCCGACGGCAGCGACCTGCACCCCATTGCGACGAACATCGGCCGCGACAACGAGCCAGCGGTGTTGCCCGACGGACGGATCGTGTTCAGCCGGCTGGAGGTTTTCTACTCCCGCAACAAGACCGAGCTGACGCTGCACGCGGCGTTCCCCGACGGCACGCACAACGTGGTGCTCTACGGCCCGGAGCGACGCAAGTTCTGGCGCGATCTCAACCACGGCCTCAACGGCCCCGACGACGGCCAGGAAGCACCGCTAACCCATCGCGTGCTGCGGGTCACCCAGCCGCAGCCGATGCCCGACAGCCGCATCGTCGTCTCGACGCAGGGCGGGCTGACGCTCATCGGCCCGCGCCGCGACACCGAGCAACTCATCTCGCCCGACTTCAAAACGCGCGCCTACACCACGCCGGTGCCGTTGAGCGACGGGACGCTGCTGTGCGCGACCACACTGAAGACGCCCGACCGCAAGAAAGTGGACCTCGGCCTCTACCGGCTCGACCCGCGCACCGGCCAACTGGACCTCATCTATAACGACCCCACCACCGCCGACTACGAGCCGCGCCCGATCCTCGCGCGCCGAGCGCCGCCGGTGATCGCAGATGCGGTGAGCCGTGACGCCTACAGCGGACGTTTCCTTTGCGCGAGCGTGTTCAACTCGCAGGAGAAGGAAGTGGCCCAGCGCGGCCGGCTCGTGCGCTTGATCGAGGGCGTGCCTGTCGTGGGCCGGCATGAGACACACACCGGCGGCCAGCCTGTCTGGAAGAACCACGGCGGCACCTTCGCCCGCGTGCTCGGCACCGCACCGCTCGCGTCGGACGGCTCGTTTTACGTCGAGCTGCCCGCGGACCGCCTCGTGCATCTCCAAGTTCTCGACAGCGACCGGCGCGTGATCAACAACCAATTGACGTGGATCTACACGCGGCCGGGCGAAACCAAATCGTGCGCCGGCTGCCACGAAGACCCGCACTCCACGAGCAAGCCCAGCCAGCCACCGCTCGCTCTGGGCGGCGGGCCGCTGTCGTTTCTGCCGGGCGGCGGCGAGTTCTCCTATCGCGCCAAGGCCTGGTTCAAAGGCAGCCTGCCATCTGAGATCGAAGAACGCACGCGCACCGTCCATGCCGTGAACTTGCTGGCGCGGTGAGCGGCAGCAGAACATCGAGTGCCCTCACATCGCCTCCCTCGCGCAGCCGGCGTAATGTAGTCTCGGACTTCAGTCCGTTCTTCATCTTCAATAAAGCCGGCGTAATGTAGTCTCGGACTTCAGTCCGTTCTTCATCTTCAAGAAAGCGGACTAAAGTCCACTACTACCCTCTCCGACATCTACAGCCGCCAAGTAGTCTCGCTAGGATTTGAACCTAGACAAGCAGATTCAGAATCTGCTGTGCTACCGTTACACCACGAGACCGTTGAGAGGTGGCTGCCTTGCTGGAAATGCCGCTGAAAAAGTAGCCTCACCAGGACTCGAACCTGGAATAACGGAATCAAAATCCGGGGTGTTACCATTACACTATGAGGCTTTTCGCACGGCGGCGGACGGAAAATAGGCCGCCACACCCGGCTTTGGCAACCCGGAAATCAAGGAATTTGTCGCCGCCCTCCCACGGGTGCCCCGCCTGGTGCGATAGTGACAACGCGATGGGGTCGTGCCGGCGGCCCTGCGGCGGCCCCACGGTCTTTTCATTTGATTGATTTTCCGTTGATCAGGGACATTGCTGAGACTGTAGAGTGAGCGCATTGTTCGAAAATCCTGGGCCAAGAGAGAGTGATATCCTGCCTGAACCGCACCGAGA
>JBILFE010000204.1:0-6238 GCA_044351705.1 Luteolibacter sp.
AGATGATGGCAAATCAGGTCCTGGTCGAGTCAACATCACGGCCGATTCAAGTTTCAGCTTTAATTTGAGTCAGAATTTCTCAGATGGTTCAGCAACGTTCGTATGGACATTCACATCGCTTCTTTACGCAGAAAGGGACCGATTCGACTTTAATCCTGCTGACACTTGGGACGAGCGCGGATTTTGGAATGAATTGTTCACTAGGGGAGTTGCCTATACTCCTGGCGGGAATGATTTCTGGATGTATTTTAGCGGAAGTAGAGTTATTGGAAGAGCCGGTGCGTGTTGCTGCAAGAAAGGAATGGGAATACCAATTTGTACGAAAAAATGATGGCTTACACAATTTACATCTGCAAAATTGTGGTGATAGTTTCATGCCTTTCGTCATGCACCCAACGAAAATCGGATAGTTATATCAAAGATCCACATTTGTTCGATGTTTCTGGTCAGGTCACTCGGTTAACAATATATCAAATTCCATTCTCAGGAAAAAGCATGAGGTTGACCGAAGATGTGATGATTAATAGAAGATACAAAAAAGTAGAGTTCCTAGATGTTGATGCTAGAAATATGTGGTCTGAGCTCAAAAGAGAGGTGTCCTTTCGTGGCGTTGCCCCAAATCCATCGACCCTGGATAAAATTAGTTGTGCAGTTGTGATAGAAAATATTACCTCGAAACAGTTTTTTGTAATGTTGGACCGTATATCGAACGAGAATGGCCAGGTGTTTGTGGCCGTTAACGGATATCTGGATAACGATTGGTGGTTTGAAGCGAGTTCGCCCAATTGGATCGAATCCATGAAAAGGACCCCCTAAGACGAAATATGCCTCGCCGGGTTCCTTCAAAGTTTCAATTCGATTAGGTAGATCGTAGCGTCCTAAATTCATCCCCCAGGCGCAGGCCGAATTTTCGCGAGGGGGCGGGCTCAGGCGCCCTCCTAGCGGCGACGGCCAGGGCGGCGGCGAAGCGGGCCGTGGTCAACTCTGCGGCTTGTTGCGGGGTGGCATTTTGCGGCAGGCGCTTGATGACTTCGGTCTCAAATACATTGCGGGATCCAGGCCATCTCAACTTCCCGCTTGTCTCCCGACCGCCGCCGTGCTATCAGACAGCAACGCGATGACCGCCACCGGCCGCGCAACTTTTTTTCTGTAAAAGTTCTCAGGGTGGATTTGGAGGCGGGTTTCAAACGGTTGTTGTTTTGTTAGTTAGGGGTGGTTTGAGGCGGCCCCAGAAAATCGGGCCAGGGGCTAAGCTATGATTGTGGTGTGTGGGATCGGCCTGTAAACCGAACCGAACACACACAAAATGAAAGCCAAACGCAAAAGACACGATCCCGAATTTAAGGCCCGCGTGGCGCTCGAAGCGCTCAGAGCGATGGGTCAGAAGTGCAATAAAACCTATACGTTGGACTGCTCGAAGCCAGATCAATGGACCATAAGCTCTCCCTAGTTATACTTTCTCATAAGCAACTGGACGCTGTGCATAACAATACCAGATATACCAGCAAACTGGCAGCAGTGCTATCCATTTCGTCAAAACTACCCCTTGTGGCAAGACTATCAATTGGTGTTGCTATCAGTATAGTGGTGGCGGGCGTTGTAATGATTAGAAACGCACGGCGGCAGCCAATTCCACTGACGATGATGGATTGTTCTCTAATAATTCATAAAAGTTTGATGCGACCAACGATGGGAAATAGCGTGCTTCCTCCACCGGATTCCGCCCAGGATGGGGTCGACACCACAGTTCCCCCCGTTCAAGACGCTGCTGAGACGGATTTCGAGCGGTTTGAGATATTGGGGGATGCGGGGCGGCGCGAGTTCGATTCACACAGGGCAGATATTATACTCAAGCATATTGACGAATGCATGAGGAATTCGTTGCGCGAGATTCCAGTAAAACCTGCTTCAAGAACGGTATTGCTCCTAAATTCGGCAAACGACCCCGTAGCGTTTATCGCGACAATGGACTTTGAGAATTTCATGTTCATCTCGCGTGCCGTGAGTCGCGAATCCAATAACATTATTGCGGTGGAGGTGCACCGAAAAGGTGCCTATACCTATGTGAACGATCCGGCTCTACACAAGCTGCTGTTCGAGTAAATATTAAAGGCCAAATTGTCATTATAGATGGGGGGCCTACGGCATTGTAAATTCCGCCGTGACCCCGGCCTCCTGCGTCAATCCACGATCCCCTCAAAGAAATCCATAGCCTCACAGTTCCTGAGCTCGGTGGAAAAAGAATTAGCACATTTTGACGCACAGATGTTCACAAGATGATCGAAACGCGGAGGCGCGGAGCCAGCAGAGGAAATCGCAGAGTTTCTCTCGTGAGCATAATGCTGCCCTGGGAGTGACGAGCGGGTGCCAATCTCCCACGATCTGGCCACAGACAAATAGTCGAAAATGCTGTTACGTAGCCGTGCGTCCCACTTCCCGCCTGCCCCCGCCCAGCGTAAGCGGGGTCCCAAGCACCATCTGAACTTTCTGGCGGTAGCGTAGCGTTGGAGTCATAGTTGCGGTTCCTATGACCGCAACGTGCTCAAGCCGCCCGCCGCTTCACCGCAAGCGCTCGACGAGTGGGCGCAGGGATCTACTGGCCTGGTTTGCATAGGTAGCATACACAGGTGTGTATGTTATCTATGAGTCGGCACGCATCAGCTCAGACAGACCGTGGCTTCAACGTCCACGACCGGTCCGGGCGCGGTGGTTGGTTGCCAGCGGGACGGCAGCAACGCGCTGAGGTCGTCCTGGTTGGTCATGGCAGGCAAGCGTTTGAGTACGTCGGCGAGGTAGGCTTCCGGGTTGTGGCCGTGGCGCTTGGCACGTAAGCGGGGTCCATAGCGCCGTATAAAGATTCTAGTGGCCCTCTATCATAAGCGTCACGGCCGGGGTCAGTCCTCGCGCGGTAACATTAATGGGAATTTCAAGGGGCTGGACGGGGTTGGTGTCGCCGCTATATTTGCTTGGTTGAGATGGGCATGGCGGCTGCAAACAGCCGGGCCGCCGGGAGCCGCTCGTGAATGTTAGAGACGTAGGCCTCCGGGTTGTGGATCAGACATTCATCGCGTGTCAGCGCAAACGCAAGCGGTGTCCCAAGCACCATCTGACGATTCTGGCATCACTCTATCATGAGCATCATCGATTACGGGTCTATGACTGCTAGGGTTGGGTGTTGGCACCTAGCGGCTCCGCAGCGGTGGACAAGTCCACCTCCGCCAAAGGGAAAGCGGTGACTCGTCATCGTTACAATTCGTTTCTGCGCGGTGTTTTGTAGCGGCGGTCTATGATCGATGACCGTCGCTGGTCATGGCCAAGCGGCATCTCTTGTGCATCGACGCTCACAGAGCGCCGCTACAATTCGTTCCTGCCACTAGCCACGCGGGGGCATAGGGAGCTACATGGTCGCGTATGCAATTGTTGCGCACCGAATTGCTACCGTATGAGATTTCCGGATTGATGTCGTAGGATTTTGCCTGGCGTCCCCGCAGAGAAATCCTCCTGCTTTTTGGTTGAATAGCTCGGACGATAATGCACCACTGCGTGCATTCGGATAGTGCGTCAAATATGGTAGTCGAACATAACAGTTCCTGAGCTCGGTGGAAAAAGGATTGGCACATTTTGACGCACGAATGTTCACAAGATGATCGAAACGCGGAGGCGCGGAGCCAGCAGAGCAACTCGCAGGGTTTCTTTCGGTGAGCTTAATGCTGCCCTGGGACTGACGCCCGGGTGCCAATCTCTAGCAAAAATCTCCGCGCATCCCACCGCGACCTCAGCGGTTGATCCCGCCCTCCGGCGGTCCCCCTGCGGGGCTTTCGCTCCGCTCAAGTCTATCTCGCTCCGCTCGGTTCTGCGTTTCGTTAAATCCCGAGCAGACTCACGCGAAACGCACAATTGGCTGGTCCACCGCCAGGCTATCGCCCTGAAGCGCCATCACTTCCGCCACCGTGCAATCGTGTTCGGCCTTGAGGATGTTCTCCATTTTCATGGCTTCGATGACCGCGAGTTTCTCACCGGCTTTGACGACCTGGCCGGGATGCAGCGGGATATCGGTGAGCAGGCCGGGCATGGGGGAGAGCAGGAACTTGGAGCGATCCGGTTTTGGTTTGTCGGGCATGAGAGCGAGCATGCGCGCGGCGCTGGCGGTCATCACCATCATATCGACCTGAGTGCCCCAGTGGACGATGCGGTAGCGGATGCCCATGCGCTCGACTTGCAGGCACACCGGATCGCCGTGCCAGCTACCGCGGAACAAATGTTGGCCAAGGTGCCAGGTGGACTTCAATTCGCGGGTGTGGCCGTCGTGGCTGATGGCATAGCCACCGTCGATGGGCGTCAAGCACAATGGAAACCGCCGCACGCCCATGAGAACCACCCACTCGTTGCCCATCTTGGGTGATGAGCTTGGCGATCATCGGATCGTAGTGCATCGAGATTTCACCCCCTTCGCGCACACCGGTATCCACCCGCACCGCGGCGGATTCGGCCGGCGGAATGTAACGTGTCAGACGGCCGGCCGATGGCAGGAAATTGCGAAATGGATCTTCCGCATTGATCCGGCACTCCAGCGCCCAGCCGTTGAGTTGGATGTCCTGTTGGGTGAATGCCAGCTTCTCGCCGGCGGCGACGCGGATCATCCATTCGACCAGATCAATGCCCGTGATCAACTCGGTCACCGGATGCTCGACTTGCAAGCGGGTGTTCATTTCCAAAAAATAGAAGCGCATGTCGTTGCCGACGATGAACTCCACCGTGCCGGCCGACTGGTACTCGACTGCCCGCGCCAGCGCGAGCGCCTGCTCGCCCATGGCCTTGCGGGTTGGCGCGTCGATGCATGGCGAGGGCGCCTCCTCGATGACTTTCTGGTGCCGGCGTTGGATCGAACACTCGCGCTCGTGCAGGTAGACACAATTGCCAAAGGCATCGCCTAACAATTGAATCTCGATGTGGCGTGGCTGCTCGATGAATTTCTCGATGAAAACACGCTCGTCGCCAAACGCCTTTTGCGCCTCGTTGCGACAACTGCGCCATCCGTCCTCCACATCCCGGTCGTTATAGGCAACACGCAAGCCCTTGCCGCCGCCACCGGCGGATGCCTTGATCATCACCGGATAGCCAATGTCGTTGGCAATCCTATCTGAGGCACGACCCCGGATGCCAGCACATTGCGTTGAAACACATCCGCATAGCCACCGAGCGAGGCGACCCCTTCCTGGATGCGGGCGCCGCCCGAGTCGTTGATACCGATGACCGGCGCGCCGGTCTTCATGGCGTGATCCATGACCTTGCAGATTTTCTCGGCGTGAGCTTCCGACAGCGCCCCGCCAAACACCGTGAAGTCCTGGCTGTATACAAACACCAACCGACCGTTGATCGTGCCATAACCGGTCACCACCCCGTCGCCAGGAACCAATTGCCGCTCCATGCCAAAGTCACTGCAGCGATGCTCCTTGAACATGTCCCATTCCTCGAAGGACTCCGGATCTAACAATAGTTCAAGCCGTTCACGGGCCGTAAGCTTGCCCTTGAGGTGCTGCGCATCGATGCGCTTGTGGCCCCCGCCCATGCGGGCGGCGGCACGTTTCGCTTCGAGTTGGCGGATGATGTCGGGCATGGCGTGGTGGAATGGCAAGTCCCCGGTTCACGCCACTTGGCGGTCCACGTCTTCGCGGAGGTTTTCGATGATGAAGTCCTGGCGGTCGGGGGTGTTCTTGCCCATGTAGAAAGCTAACAACTCTTTGACGCCCTTGCCCTCCTCATATTCCACGGGGTCCAGCCGCATGTCCGGGCCGATCATGAACTTGAACTCATCGGGCGAGATTTCGCCCAGGCCCTTGAAGCGGGTGATCTCGGCGTTCTTGCCAAGTTTGGCGAGTGCCTGCTTGCGTTCATTCTCATCATAGCAATAGATCGTCTCCTTTTTGTTGCGCACCCGGAACAACGGCGTTTGCAGGATGAACAAATGCCCGTCGCGTATGAGTTCGGGGAAAAACTGCAGGAAAAATGTCAGCAGCAACAGGCGGATGTGCATGCCATCGACGTCGGCATCAGTGGCGATGACAACCTTGTTATATCTGAGGGCCTCCACCCCATCCTCGATGTTGAGCGCGGCCTGCAGCAGGGCGAACTCCTCGTTTTCATAGACGATCTTGCGCGGCAGGGCGAAGGTGTTGAGCGGCTTGCCGCGCAGCGAAAAGACGGCCTGGGTTTCCACATCGCGGCTCTTGGTGATCGA
>JBILFE010000205.1:0-6230 GCA_044351705.1 Luteolibacter sp.
GACGACTTTGTAGTGCCTTTTGAAACGAATCCCTGCAACATCAAGGCCTACAGCCTCATGATAAGAAACTTGGGTTAGATTGCGTCTTGCGTGATTGAACGCGTAGGTGCCTCCGGGCATCGACTGTCGATTTAGCGGCAGACAGGCGGGACGCGCTGTCTTCCCTAACAGGCGGGACACCTGTTTTTCTATCAAGTGGGTGTTGGCCTGGCCTCGCGCTGGTTCACGAGGCGGATGATGTGAAGATAGGAGATAATTCCGATGACATAGAGCATGGCTGTTGCTAGGAAGATCTGCCAATAGGGGAGGCCATGAGCGCGAAGGAGTTGGAATGCGCGCGCGGCCAACCACCACGCACCGCTCCAGATGGCACCGTTGCAGGCGCTCAGCAATTCGCGGTTGCGCTCGCCCACATAGGTCATGGTCAGTTCGCTGATGGCCGGGCCGGCCATGCTCATCAACGGCTGTCGCACAATAAAGCATACCACCGCCACCGGCAGCGCCCAGGCCGTTTGCTTCCACAATTCGGTGACGCCCATCAGGGTAAGCAACAGGACGGCGACAGCTTGCACGCCGATGATGGCGCCCCACCAGCCGAATCGGCGGCGGACTTCCGGCACGATCAATCCGGCGATGAGCACCAGCACGTTGCTGATAGAACCGAAGATCGAATAGCGGGTTGCGTCCATCTCAAAGACGCTGTTGAAGAAAAGATTGAGGAATTGAATGCTCAGTCCCGCTCCGGTGGCGATGCAGAGGGTCGGCAGGATCACCCGCAACAGCACCGGCAGGTCCGCGCGCTGCACATGCAGCCAGTGGCGCGGCGCAACTTGCATTTCAGGGGCCGGATCCGGCATGCGGCTGAACAAAAATGGCGCTCCAAACCCGGCGAGCGTCAGCAACAGCAGCGTCGCGTATTCATCTAACACAAAATGCAGTCCGCCGAGGGTGATCTGGCCCATGCCTTGCAGGACGCTCGAAACGATGCCGCCACAAATGCTGGCGGCGGCCCAAGTGGCAAACATCAGGCTGAGCGCCTCGCTGGATTGACGTTGCGGAACCAAGCGCATGACCATCGGCAGGTTGGCGACGTTGAGGACGAGACCGGCGAAACCCATGGCGAGGAAACAATAGGAGGCCGCGCCCAACAAGCCATAGCGGACGGTTTCCAGCGCGGCGAGTGCCATCAGCGGGAATAACATGGCACCGAGCATGAGCGGCATCCGCAGTGGCCGGCCGCGCAGCCACAGGCCGGCCGGAATCGCCAGGAACAAGGCGGCGACAAAGCGCTGCGATGTGAGCGCCGCGATGGCGGGATCATCCAGGCCGCGGTCTTTGAGAAACAGATTGAGCAGGAGAAATTGCGCCGTCTGTATCAGGTTGATTAGAAACTGGCCCGCCGCAAACAGCACCACACTCCGCGGCAGGCATCGGTAGCGTTCCAACCATGCGGGCAGGCGTGGCATCGGCGTGGCTTCAGGTGGATGTGTTAGGGTGTCAGCGCCGGACTTTGAAGTGCTTCAAAATAGCGGCGACGAGGCCAGGAATGTCGTGCTTGGCGGCTTCAAAGGCGGGCGCTTGTTGGTGCTTGCGCAGCACCTCGCTGGTGACCGGACCGATGCTGCCGGCGACACAACCCTCCGGCCAGGCCAGTCCGAGGTTGAAGAAATGTTCGACGGTGGAGCCGGAGGTGAAGGTGATGAGGTCGGCACCGACCTCGCCGAGGCGGGCGCGCGCACCGGTCAGGTCATCGGTCTCCGGCACGGTGCGGTAGGCAATGCATTCATCGACGATGGCACCCAGGGCGGCAAGCCCGTCGCCGACAATTTCGCGCGATTCGGCGGCCTTGACCCACAGCATGGTTAGATTTTCCACGCTTTGTTTTTTAAAGGCGTCGATGAGGCCTTCGGCGACAAAGCGCTCCGGGATGAGGTCCACGCCGAAGCGGTAGTCGCGGATTTTTTTGGCGGTGCCGGTGCCAATGGCGGCGATGCGGCAATGGCCGAGGCTGCGGGCGTCGTCGTAGGCTTTGAAGAACGCGTCGAAGAAATGTTCGACGCCATTGGGGCTGGTGAACACGAGCCAATCGTATTCGTGGGCGGAGGTGACCATTTCGGCAAAGCCGAGGTGGTCGTCGGGCAGTTCGATGCGGATGGTGGGCAGCTCGATGACATCGGCCCCGAGGTCGCGCAGCGCTTTGCTCAACTCGCCGGCCTGTTCGCGGGTGCGGGTCACCACGATGCGTTTGCCAAACAGCGGGCGTTTTTCAAACCAGTTGATTTTCTTGCGTTCGGTGACCACCCCGCCGATCACGGCGACGGCAGGGGAGGCAAAGTTGGCTTTATCGGCGATATCGGCGATGGTGGCGAGGGTGCCCACGATGGTGGTTTGGGAGGCGGTGGTTGCCCAGCGGGTGAGGGCGATGGGCGTGTTAGGCAGGGCGCCATTGGCGATGAAGGCCTCGGTGATTTCGCGCAGGCGGGAAACCCCCATCAGGAAAACCTTGGTGCCGGGGGTCTTCGCCAGTTGCGCGAAATCGATCGAACTGAAGCCCTTGGTCGGATCTTCGTGGCCGGTGAAAATGGTCAACTGCGTGCAGTGGTCGCGATGGGTGACCGGGATGCCCGCGTAAGCCGGACCCGCAATGGCCGAACTGATGCCGGGGATGATCTCGAAGGGCACGCCCGCCGCCGCCAGTTCCGCCGCTTCCTCGCCGCCGCGACCGAAGATCATCGGATCGCCGCCCTTGAGGCGCACCACGTTCTTGCCAGCCTGGGTTTTCCTAACAATGAGGTCGTTGATTTGATCCTGCGGCAGCGCATGGTTTTTGGCGCGCTTGCCAACGTGGATTTTCTCGCAATCCGGCTTGGTCCAGCGCAGCAGTTCGGGACTGCTCAGCGCATCGTAAACGAGCACGTCCGCCAGCTCGATGCACTCCTTGGCGCGGAGCGTGACAAGACCGAGATCGCCGGGACCGGCGCCAACAAGATAACAAGTGCCTGAGTGACTCATGAGAGGGAGTGGAAAAGATCGAGCGCGACGGCGAGGGGTGCGGTGGAAGCGCCGCGGACTGCGCCGGTGACGGGAGGGCCGCCGGCTTCCGGAAACACCCGGGCTTGCAGGTGGATTTCGTCGCCGATGAGAGAGGAAAACACGCCGACAGGGGTGTGGCAGCCGGCATCCAGCAAGCGTAGAAACTCCCGTTCGGCGGTGACCCGCAGCCACGTCGGATGATGGCCGATGGCTTCGGCATAGGCTTGGTTGGCCACATCGCCGCTGCGAATTTCAAAACCAATGGCGCCTTGTCCCGCCGCAGGGTAGAACCTATCTTCCGCGAGACGTTGCACATGCAGCCCGGCCATGCCGGTGATGGTTTCGGCTTGCGGCGGCGCGCTTGGCGGCAGATAGCCGAGGCGCACCAGCCCGGCTTCGGCTAACAGAATGGCGGCGTAGCTTTCATCCTCGGCGAGCTTGCGCAAGCGGGTGGGGACATTGCCACGGAGATCGACGACGGGCACCCGGTGGCAGCGCGTCGAGCCCCCCCGGCTCACGGGTGAGCAGCACATCGCGCACCGGCGCGCGTTCCAGCACCGCGGCGAGGCTGAAGCGATTGTCTAACACGGTTGGCAAATCCTTCAGGCTATGCACCGCGATATCGATTTCACCAGCGTCCAGGGCTTGTTCGAGTTCCTTGATGAAGACGCCCTTGTCGAAGATGCCTTCCGCTTTGGCCACCTCACTCAGAGAGACATCGGTGCGGCGGTCGCCGGTGGTCTTGATGACGTTGCGCCTTATTGATAGATCGGGGAATGCCCGGCCCAGCGCCGCTTCCGTGGCGATGGCTTGCATGAGGGCGAGGTCGCTGCCGCGTGTGCCAACAATGAGGGTGGGGGAGGGGTGACTTGCAGTGGGGGGACTCATGTCAGGTACCGGGAAGATTCAGTTTGGCCAGTTCGGAATCAATGATGCGCTCGCATTGTTCGATCTGGCACTGGCGGCGGGCGCGGGCTTCATCGGCGAGTTGTTCGAGGGTGTCGATATCATAAAGATAGACTTCTTCGATGTCACCGACTTCCGGATGGATATCGCGAGGCACGGCGATATCGATGAAAAACAGCGGGCGGAATTTGCGGGCGCGGCGGACTTTTTCCACATCCGCGCGATGGACCAGGGCATGGGGACAGCCGGTGGAGGAAATGACGACATCGACGCGTTCCAGCGCCTGCTGCCAATCGTCAAAGCGCACCGCCGTGCCACCCATGTCCTTGGCCAATTCCTCGGCCTTATCAAACGAGCGGTTGCTGACAAAAATCGCGCGTGCGCCGCGCGAGACCAGGCTTTGGGCGGTGATGCGGCCCATTTCCCCGGCTCCCAGAATCATCACTTCGCTGTCCTTGAGATGACCGAAGATTTTTTCGGCCAGATCCACCGCGACATTGCCAACCGAGGTGGATCCTTCCTGGATGGAGGTTTCGGTGCGGACTTTTTTGCCGACCCCGAAGGCGCGCTGGAAAAGCCGGTTGAGCACGCATCCGGTGGCCCCGGCGCTGAGCGCTGCCTGATAGGCCTGCTTGACTTGGCCGAAGATCTCGGTCTCCCCCAGCATCATGGAATCCAGACCGCTGACAACGCGGCAGAGATGAACCGCCGCCTCGGATTTGATTTTACGGTAAAAGTGGGATGACACCTCCGCGTCCAGGCGGGCGCGCTGGGTCAGGCGGGATTCGAGTATCGAGAGGGCTCCATGGGCGTCGGTGGCCGCCAGATAGTACTCGGTGCGGTTGCAAGTGGAAATGACGACGCCCTCGGCGGCATCGGCCAGGTTTGTCAGGTCGCTGGCGGCCTCGCCGAGCCTGTGCGCGCTCACGGCAAAACATTCGCGCACCTTTACGGGTGCGGTGCGGTGATTGAGTCCCAAGCAAAAGAGTTCCATTAGACAAACGCAAATACGAGAAGTGAGACAATAAACAGGATCACGGCGGCAAGTGCAAGCTTCCGCCCCGTCAAACCTCGCTCGGATTTCACCGCAAGCAAAGCTGCATATCCCACCCATACCGCTAGCGCGGCGATGAAGTGGGCGTGTCCCGTCGGGGTCGTACGGGGCATCAGAAAACCCGCGATGATGCCGAGGGTGAGCAGCCCGAGGCCAAGCCACAGCAGTCGTTCAAGGGAAACGAGCAATTCATGAGCTGGCGGCAGACTGCGGAACAGCCCGCTTTTGAGGATGTGGCCTTTGAGTTGCCGGTCGAGCACCAAAAACATGGTGCCGGCCACCGCCGCCAATGCCAGTGCCCCGTAGGCCAGCACCGAGGTGGCCGAGTGTGCCGCATGCATGACATTGGGGGATGCTTCCCGCGTCGGGCTGGCAGTGAGCGTGCCGGAGACCAGCGCGCCGGTTTGCAGCACAAACACCAAGGGCGCCGTGAATACTCCCAACAACGAAATCCGGTACGGAGGGCCTATTAGCAGATAGAATAATGTCAGCGCCCATGCCAGGAACACCAGAATTTCTCCGATATCCTGCAACGGGCAGGCCCCGCGCAGTTGGCTGCGGATGATCAGAAAACCGAGTTGGCAAACCAGGACCGCCAACATCCATACCAAGGTCCAGCGGCTGCGCGTGCCCCGATGCACGGCGATCATGCCCCAGACCCCACCGATGGCGGCGAGCAGGGTGGCAGTGAGCAGAAACCAGCGGTCCACGCGCTTTTTTGGCCGACACCAAGCTGACGTGCAAGGCTTAGTTTTGTTGCCTGCGGAAATTATGAGGCCCTGTGCCGGTGGGGCGATTGCTCAATTGCGGTTTTTGCGGGCGACTGCAAGCATGACTTGGGCGAGCGCAGCGGGCAAATTCATGGCCCCTCTGCCGCCCAAGTGGTGGTCGATGGCTTCCAGCCGCTGGATCAAATCCCGGACGTGGCCCCGTGCATGCGGTCCGCCTGCGGGCTCGCAAAAATGCGTCCGACACCCGAATGGGCGTTCCTCGTAGATCTGGCAACGCCCGGTGGCACCCAAAAACGGGCAGGCACCATCCGCAGGCGCTTGCACCCCGGTGCGCCCGGCCGCCCGCCACCCCGCCGCCGCCACCCATGCCTCCCCTTGTGTGAGGTAGGGCGTGCGTCCGGTCAGCCGGAACCGGCAGCAATCCGCGCTGCCGCTGCACGCCCGCGGCAGCGCCCGCACCGCCAATTCCGCGTATACGCAGCGGACGGCGGCCAGGGCTTCCTTGG
>JBILFE010000206.1:0-6227 GCA_044351705.1 Luteolibacter sp.
TCGGTGAGTTTGTGGGCGGGGTTGGAGAAGAGTTTGAGGGTGTCGGAGAATTCGATGAGTTCGCCCAGATAGAAAAAAGCGGTGTGATCGGAGACACGGGCGGCCTGTTGCATGCTGTGGGTGACGATGATGATGGTGTATTGTTGCTTGAGGGTGCGGATGAGGTGCTCGACCTTGGCGGTGGCAATCGGATCCAGCGCACTGCAGGGCTCGTCCATGAGGATGATGCGGGGCTTGACGGCGAGGCTGCGGGCGATGCACAGGCGTTGTTGCTGGCCGCCGGAGAGGCCGAGGGCGGACTCGTGCAGGCGGTCCTTGACCTCATCCCAGAGGGCGGCGGAGACCAGCGCTTCCTCGACGGTCTGAGCGAGGAGACTGCGGTTGGCCATGCGGTGAAGTTGCAGGCCGAAGGCGACGTTGTCAAAGATGCTGCGCGGGAACGGGTTGGATTTTTGAAAGACCATGCCGATCTCGCGCCGGAGTTTGACCACATCCACGCAGCGGTCCTGGATATCGATGCCGCCGATGTGGATGGAGCCGTGGGTGATGCGGGCGCCGGGGATTTCATCATTCATGCGGTTGAAGCAGCGCAGCAAGGTGGATTTGCCACAACCGGATGGACCGATAAACGCGGTGACCTGCTGAGCCGCAACATCAAAGGTGAGTGACTTGAGTGCACAGACGTGCCCGTAATGGAAGTGCATGTCGCGCACTTGGATCGAGGGCGGCTGCGGGTTCGGTGACGGGGCGGGCATGGAAGGGGGGAAAGAGTTATCAGTTATTAGTTATCGGGGGGAAGAGTTATCAGTTATCTGTTATCAGTTATTGGGGAAGAGACAGAAGACACGAGCCATCAAGAAGCAACTATGGGTAGGAAAAATTTGAGTGAGTGTGGTGCAAAATACTAATAACTGATAACCGATAACTGATAACTCCTAGTCATCCAAACGATCCAGTGACATAAGCGAGGGTTTGCGGGTCGTGCGGGGTTTGGAAGATTTGCAGGGTGGGAGCGAATTCGACGAGTCGGCCAAGATACATGAAGGCGGTGTGATCCGCGCAACGGGTGGCTTGTGCCATGTTGTGGGTGACGATGACAATGGTGTATTGCTGTTTCAACTGGAGGAGGAGTTCCTCGATCTTGAGGGTGGCGATGGGATCGAGCGCGGCACAGGGCTCGTCCATCAGCAGGATGTCCGGTTGGCTGGCGATGGCGCGGGCAATGCAGAGGCGCTGCTGCTGGCCTCCGGATAGACCCAGCGCGCTGGTGTGCAGGCGGTCCTTGACTTCATCCCACAGGGCGGCGGAGCGCAGCGCGGCTTCCGCACTCGCATCGAGCTCGCCGCGCTTGCGCAGGCCGCTGAGGCGCAAGCTGTAGACGACGTTTTCGTAGATGGACTTCGGGAACGGATTGTATTTTTGAAAGACCATGCCGACGCGGCGGCGGAGTTCCTGCAGGTCGATGTCCGGGCGGTTGATATCGATGCCGTGGATATGGATGGAGCCGGCGGTGATGTGGGCACCCGCGATGCGGTCGTTGATGCGGTTGAAGCAGCGCAGCAAAGTGGTCTTGCCGCAGCCGGAAGGGCCGATCAAGGCGGTGATTTGCCGCGCCGGAAGATCGAGAGTGACATTGTGCAGCGCCGGCTTGGTTTGATAGGCGAAGCACAGGTCATCGATCCGGATGGCCGGAGACAGCGGGTCGGCGATGTTGGCCAGGGCGTTCACCATTTGAGTTTGGAGCGGAGTTTGGCCCGCAGCAGCATCGAGCCGAAGGATAGCGAGGCCACCAGAATGAGGAAGACGAAGACCGAGCCGTATTGGGCGCGCTGGGTGTATTCGGAGGCCGGGATGCGCGCGGCCAAGGTGTAGATATGATAGGGCAAGGCTTGCACTTGCGATGAGAGCAGGTCGAAGGGATTGGCGAGGGATTGCCACGGCAGGTCATCCTTGGCGGCGACAGCGGCGGTGAACATGATCGGAGCGGTCTCGCCGGCGACGCGGGTGATGGCCAGCAACGAGGATGTTAGAATGCCGGGCATGGAAAATGGCAGGACGCAGGTGCGGATGGTTTGCCAGCGGGTGGCGCCCATGGCGAGGGAGGCGTCCCTGAATCCCTGAGGGACCGCTCGCAGTGATTCTTCCGAGGCGGTGATGATGACCGGCAGAATCATGCAGGCGAGGGTGGCACACCCGGCCATCAACGAGGAATTCCAGCCTTGGAAGCTGAGCACCGCATCCCCGATGAACAACGGCAGCGTCAACAACGAGCGGTCTGATGGCGTGCTGGTGATCACCGGCACGGCTAACACAAAAACCGAAAAGCCAAACAGCCCGAACACAATCGAGGGGATGCCCGCGAGGTTGAGGATGGCGATGCGCACCGCGTGGATGAACGGGCTTTGCCGGGCGTATTCCGACAGATAGATGGCGGCACTCACGCCGAAAAACAGGGCGAGAACCATCGAGCCGATGGTGAGCAACGCCGTGCCGACGATGGGACCGATGATGCCGCCGCCGGAATAGGAAAAAGTTTGCTCGTTGTAGATAGGCGCGCCTGCGTGGCTCTTGACATAATCACTGTATTTGGAGGCGGGCAATTGGTGGCGCAGGCCCTGGGCATCGTCGAAGACATGCAGGGTTTCATTCTTATCCAACAGGAACCCGAGATCCACAAAGGGCGCCTTGGTGGTCAACAGCACCGGAGCCCCGTCCCTGATGATTTTGAAAAACAACAGCGCGGCGATAAGGACGATGCAATAGGTGGTGATGCCTAACATTAACCGCACCGCGAGGTCCTTGAAGTGGCCCTTGGGCAGTCCCTTGCGGATGAGAGTTTCCGGATTGAGCATGGCGGATTAAGGTTAGTGCCGCGTCCGGTTGACGAACTTGTGGGCGGTGGCATTGATGCCAAGCACGATGGTGAAGAGGAGAATGCCGACGACAAACAGCGCGCGATAGTGGACGCTGCCCAGCGGCACCTCGCCGAGTTCCTGGGCGATGATGCCGGTGAGGGTGTGCGACGGTTGCAGGAACGCGCCGATGCCGCTGGAAAAATCCGGGATCTTGATGCGGTTGCCGGCGACTAACAGCACCACCATGGTCTCGCCGATGACGCGGCCCAAACCTAGCAGAACAGCGGCGAGGATGCCGGACAAGGCGGCGGGAATAACCACCCGGAAGGACGTCTGGATGCGGGAGGCACCGAGCGCGTCGGACGCTTCCGAGTAGGCGGCCGGGACGTTGTTGAGGGCATCCTCGGCCAGCGAGAAGATGGTGGGAATGCTCATCAAGGCGAGCAGGCAGCCGGCGGTGAAGATGTTGAGCCGTTCTTCTATCGGAAAACCCGGCACCCATGCCAAGGCGTCGAGTTGTGACACGTCGCGCAAGACACTGCCAAAGACCAGGATGCCGATGAAGCCAAGCACCACCGAGGGAATCGCCTGGATGAACTCAATGACGGGCTTGACGATGGCTTGCTCGCGGCGCGAGGCGAATTGGTTGATATAGATGGCGGCGCCCACGCCGGCGGGTATGGCGAGGCACAGCGCCACGGAGGAAATCATCAGGGAGCCGACCAGCAAGGGCAGGATGCCGTAGAAATCCTGCCATTCGCCGCCGGTGACCCAGTCCCGGCCGGTTAGAAACGAGTGGATCGCGGCGCTCAGCGGCACCGGCACGTCATGCCGCCACTGGCTGATTTGTTCGGGGGCCAATGCCATGCTTGCTAGAAAGAGCGGTGCCGTCTTGCGGGCGGCGCGCAGCAGGCGCTCGGCTTCGGGTTGGGACAGGGCTGCCGGCAGTTTGGTTAGAATAGCGGTGGAGTCCTGGCGCAGGGCGTTATGGGTGGCGATGCAGACGGGCTTGCGTGCCATGAGGGAAAGCATCGGCCCATCGACGTCGGTGGTTTCCGCGAGGGATGCGCGGGCGTCTGCCATGAGCCTGTCGCGCTCGGCGGGATTTTTGGTCCGCGCGGCGGCGGCCAGCAGGGTTTTGCGGTCCTTCTCGAGGATGTCGGCGTTTTGAAGCGCTTCCTTGGTGGCGGTCACCGCCGTGGTCATTTCCGAGACCAGCGCGGAGAGATCCCCACCGGCGGTCTCGAAGGCGTCGATGGTGGCGCGCAGGTCGGCCAGCGGTTTGGCCTGAACTTGTTGGGCAGCGGCGTATTGTGCGGCAAGGGTGGCGACGAGCGGCGGGTCGTCTTTGGCGGTGACCTCGCGGCCGCGCAACGAGTCGATGAGCGCGGCGCGCTCCGCAGCGCTGAGATGCGGCGTGGGGGGCAGGGTGGCGAGTGTCTTGCGGGTGCTGGCGGCATGATTGGCACGCAAGGTGGCGAGCATCTCCGAGTCGGGGGCAATGCCGGCATCCAGGTTGTTGACAAGCAGCTCGCGGGTGGCGGCGGTGTGGTCCGAGAAGGCATTGAACACGGCCGCCGCTTCCTGTGAGCGCTTCAATTCACGGGCGCAGCGGCCGTTGATTTCGGCATAGTAGGCGCGGTTGAGAACGCTGCCAAGTTGCTCGTGAGCCGTGAGATTTTTGCGCGACAGATCGACGAACTCCAAGCCGGCGATGCGATAGACTTCCAGCTCGCGGCGGTAACCGGGAAAGAACCCGAGGCCTTCCTTGAGCAGGAAGACAATGATGAGCACGAGGATGACGATGGTTAGACCGGCGTTGGAGGCGAAGAAAAACCGGATTGCCTTCTCGAGTGAGAAGCCCTGTTTGCAGAAGCGATGAGGGGGCGAGGCGGTCTTCGACATGCGTGGCGATATAATGGAGGGGAGCGTGAAACGGGCACTGCCAAGTGCTATCAGAGATAGCCCGTAGCATGATTACCCTGATGCGAAAGTCAATTCGGGAGATATCGCGTGTTAGCCGGGGTGCGGAGCGCTGCGCAGGATCTGAAGAGTGTGCGGCAGGATGCCGCACACAGCCGGCGGGACGCCGGCGCTCCCCAATTGGAAATCACAGGTCCTTGACCGGGATGAAGCCGACGCGGCGGACAATTTCCTGAGCTGCTGCGGAATCAATATAGCTCATGAAGGCGGTGGCTTCGGCAGTGGGTTTGTCCGGGGCGTAGAGGAAGCAGGGGCGGGAATAGGCGTAGGTCTTGGCGCTCTTGGCTGCGGGTTCCACGTCATCGATGGTCAGCGTCTTGGTGCCGGCGGTCTTGGCGTAGGCAAGACCGACGTAGCCGATGCCGCCTTTGTTTTTGGCGACTTCCTGAGCGATTTGCTCATTGCCGGCCATTTTGAGCGAGCTGGATGGATAGTCGCGGCCGCCCATGGCGAGTTTCTGCCAGTCCTTGTAGGTGCCCGACGAAGTGTTGCGGGTATAGATGGAGATTTTGCCCGGAGCGCCGCCGATTTCCGACCAATCCTTGATCTGGCCGGTGAAGATCTTGGCAACCTGGGCCTTGCTGAGTTTGGCGACGGGCGAGTTTTTATTCACGATCACGCAGATCATGTCATAACAGATCAGGTGTTCCTTGATGTATACGCCCTTGGTCCGGCAGAACGTGCGTTCGTCGTCCTTGACCTTGCGCGAGGACATGCCGATTTGGGCCGTGGCGTTGGCCAGGGCCGGGAACGCGGTGGTGGATCCTTCCGCGGCGATCTCGAACTTGACGTTCTTATTGCCGGCCGCTTTGAAGCCTTCGGCGAGCTGGGGGATTAACTTGGCGCCGAGGGTGTCACTTCCCTTGAGGCTGAGGGTTTGGGCGCTGGCCATGGTGAGCATGGCCGCGGTGGTGATGAGTGTGATGATGCTTTTCATGGGGTGAATAGTGGATAGTGGATAGTGGATAGGGGAGAGGGGATAGGGGATAGGGGATAGGGGATAGGGGATAGGGGATAGGGGATAGGGGATAGGGGATAGGGGATAGGGGATAGGGGATGTTAGAACGAGAACCGCAGGCCGCTCAGGAAGGTGTAGCCGTCGTAGTCGCCGCCACCCAGATGGGAATACTCGACGCCGTTCATGAGCTTGAGCTTGTGGCCATAGAGGTAATAGTTGAGGCCCACGTAGGCCGAGCTGTAGGTGTTACCCGCGTCCTTGCCTTTTGCCGTCGGGCGGTTGACCGGCGCCCATTTTTCATATCGCCCGTAGAGGCTCAGGCCATTGGCATCCGTGCTCGAGGCGAACTGGAATTGGCCGACAAGTTGCAGGCCGTCGGCGATGAAGTAGGACGGGATGAGGGTGATGCCGAAGACGTCGGATTGATTCAA
>JBILFE010000207.1:0-6223 GCA_044351705.1 Luteolibacter sp.
ATGGTTGTTAGAGCGGGTGCGGTGACACGGCTCGCTCGGAACTCCTCAGCATTCCCCGCTTCCATGATTTCACCGCATCATCATTTTACCGCATGCTTCGAATCACGCATGAAGACACGACAGGAGTGTCGTGACTCCTTATGACCACGGCTGGTCAAAGCACCGGGTCGCCAACGCGCCGCCACTGGGTGGGGTTTTGGAGCATGATCGTGCAGCAGACCCAGAACGCGTTCAATGACAAGGTCGCCCAGTTCATGTTGGTGTCGCTAGGCGGGGCGATTGGCGTCGCGGTGGAATCCTGGGCCGCAATTTTGATTTCGTTGCCGTATGTGTTGTTCGCCCCGTTGGCCGGGTGGATGAGTGACCGCTACTCGAAACGCGATGTAATGTTAGGCGCGGCCTTGGCCCAGATCGTCATCCTCTCCGCCATCTGTGGCGCGGTGGTCATGCGCGACATGCGGGTGGCCATGCTCGGGTTTTTCCTGCTCGCCACTCAAGCGGCGTTTTTCAGCCCGGCGAAAATCGGCAGCAACAAGGAGTTGTTAGGTTCGGCCCATCTCGGGTTTGCCTCCGGCATCCAGCAGATGACAACCATGTTAGGGATGTTGGCGGGACAGATCCTGGCGGGATGGATCTATGATTCGCGTTACCGCGCGATGGGCGGCACGGAAGCGGTGGCATGGACTGCGGCGCTGCTGCCGATGCTGATACTGACCCTCACATCGGTGCCGGCCATGGCCATGGCGTGGGTGGTGCCACGGGTGCCGGCGCAGGGCGGAGTGCCGTTGCGTCCCGGAATCCTGATCCAACATTTCGGTCATTTGAAGGACCTGTGGCGGGATCTGCCGTTGCGCCGCGCCTCCTTTGGCATGGCCTTTTTCTGGGGTTTGGCCACCTTCATCAATTTGTGGTCGGTCAAGTTGGCCAAAGCCATCACCGGCGGCCACGGCGGCTTTGGCACCTTGTCATCGGAGTTCATGGGGGCGGCCTCGTTGGGCATGATCGGGGGCTTCGGGCTGGCTGCGTTTCTGTTGCGGCGGCGCATCGAGCTGGGCTGGGTGCCGGTGGCGGGGTTGGCGATGACTTTGCTGGCCTGGATCATCGCCTGCATCCCGCTGGGGGGCGGGTGGTTCATGGCGGCACTGGTGTTGATGGCCATGTGTTCGGCGGTGTTCCTGGCACCGCTCAACGCCTGGGTGCAGGACCGCTACCCGGCCGACAAACGCGGCGAGTTGCAGTCCGCAGTGAATCTACAGGATTGCTTTGCCGGCATGGTCGCCGCGGCGGTGATCGAGATCATTGCCCTCATCACCCACTGGTTCGGGATGGACGCCATTGTGGGCTTGCGCGTGCAGATCGCCGTCGCCGGCCTGATCTGTGGGTTGATGACCCTCTACATCATCCGCCTCTTGCCGGGACATTTCATCCGCGTGCTCGCCGCCTCCGTGGTGCGCTCGATCTATCATGTTAGAACGGTCAATTTCCAACGCCTGCCGCCGCAAGGCGGAGTGTTGTTGTTGCCCAATCATGTGACTTTTGCCGATGCCTTTTTCATCGCCGCAGCGTGCGGACGACCGGTGCGCTTTGTGATGGACGAGGGGTTCGTCACGCAAGCGGCGGTGCGCTGGTTCGTCAGTATTTTCGACACCGTGACGATCCGCCGCGACCAGCCCCGCGAAGCGATCCGCATCATCATCGCGGCCCTGCACCAGGGCGATACCGTGTGCCTTTTCCCGGAGGGTACCCTGACCCGCACCGGAACCTTGAGTAAACTGCACCGCGGGTTTGAATTGATCGCTAAAAAAGCCGGCCATCCGTTAGTCCCGATGTGGTGCGAGGGCTCATGGGGGTCGATCTTCTCATTTGAACGCGGCCGGTTTTTCCGCAAGTGGCCCGACAACCCGTTCCGCTATGGCCTGACCGTGGCCTTTGGCGAAACCATCACCCCGCAAGCAGCGGCGCTGGATGGCCTGCGTGGTGCCATCATGCGCACCGCCGCAGAGGCCCTCGCCGCCCGCTTCGATGCGCCGGTATGGTGTGTCAGGGTGCCGCGCGCGGCGGCCGCAAAGCACCTGCGCTCCCTCGCCGCGGAGGAACGACGCCGCGTCTGGATCAATGGCTATCAGATAGGACAGGTCAATGCGCTGCAACGGCGGCAGGCCTTCACTGCGCTCGCGGATGAGCCCTTGCTGGCGGCACTGCCGGGCTTGTTTGCGGCGTTTCCCGAGCTGTACAAGGCGCCGCTGAAGCTGCGCGACAACCGGCAGCCGCAGGATGGCGGGGCCTGGGTAGGCGGCGAGACCTTGCGGACGCTGCTGGAATCCGCGGCACCAGGGGCCGACGTCGTGTTTTACGATTTCAGTGCGCGGGCCACGGTGCCGCTGGAGCGCACCGGCGTGTTGCATTGCCCGTGTCTCGTGGTGGACGGCGTGGTGGTGGCCATGTCGATGCCGGACCCACCGCCGCCAGATGATGTTAGAGACACGCAATACGGCCGCAGGGCTGGCACCTGGGGAAAATTGTTGCCGGGATGGTTCCTCGGGCAAGCGGCGGACGGTCACCTGTTAGCCCATGGCCCGGCGGCTCCGGCGGCCGGACTGATCCTGCCACAGGGATGTTTCCTGGATGCCGACGGCTTCCTCGCGCAAGGGTAGGGACGCATCTCCGAGGCGTCCGGTGGGGGAATGACGGCTACGGTTAGCAGCCTCACCACTTGCCATTCAAGCGGTGTCTTGAGAGTTGTTACTATGGGTAATGGAACCGGCAGCCGGTCCCAGCCGGACCTTTCGGAGAAAGGTCCCTGCCCATAAAAGATTCAACCGCAGCCGGATGCGCATTCAGCACGACGACAAGAGTGTCGTCGCCCCCTTACGGTTTCGCGGCCCAGATCACCGCATTGGCCATGATCTTGCGGATTTCCGGTTGGAAATAGATCGGATTGGTCTCATGCCCGGCTTGGAAATAGAAATAGTTGCCCTTGCCCACGGTCCAGCAATATCCTTGGATGCTTTCCTCCTTCACGCCGTCCTTGTGGATGTGGGTACCGCCGAATGGCGTCGCTGCCGCCGGAGGCACGGCATAGGGATCGCTGTAGCGTTCCTCGTTCTCGATGGTGAATTCCTTGGCCACGCCCTTGGTGATGGGGTGGTCTGCGGCGGCGGCCTTGATGACCGTCTCCTTGTTGTCGCAAACGTAGGCGGCAAAGGTGCAGGCCGTGCCCATGATCGCCTTGTTGGGCTTGGCGAAATGCGAGGAATGCAGCGCGATGAAGCCCATGCCCTCTTCCTTGACGCGCTTGGCTATCTTGGCCACCAGGTCGTCTTTCACCGCGCCATGTTTTTTATGGCCCCACCAGACCAACACGTCGGCCTTGGCCAGCAAGGCATCCGGCAAGCCCTGCTCCGCATCGCTCAGATTGGCCACCACCACATCCCAACCCTTCATCTCAGCGGACGCGCGCAAGCCTTCGGCAATCGCAGTGTTGATATCGTTCGGATAAATGTTTTTCGGGGCGGTCCCTTCGGACCACACCACCACCGTTTTCTGCGCCGCCGCCATGCTTCCGCCCGCCACGCCCAGCACCATCGCCGCTATCAGGAATTGTTTCATCGTTTTTATTTGTTAGAAAAAATCTGCTCCGGCCGTCCCACCGCGGGCGCGGCCTTCGTGATTGTCAGGAGGGCGAGCCTACCGCGGCGGCCGCCCGCGCGCAATCCGAAATCCGCGGGGCCACCGAGATTCCGCGCGCAGCATCTCAAGGAGGGGCGGATTCCAGCCGCCCAGGCCCATGCTCTGACGAGGCACACCCCACGGGCAGGTGGACAAGAGTGTCCGCCCTCCGCTGGCAGGGCCGCATTTCCGTTCTTGAGCTTGGCGGTGGGTGTGTTTCAATCCGCGTGCCGGGGGGATCCCCGGGCAACCCGCACCGCACGAAACACCATGGGAAGAGCCTTTGAATGCCGCCGCCGGGCCAAGGAATCGCGTTGGGCCACCATGTCCAAGGTGTTTCCCAAGCTGGCCAAGTCCATCACCATCGCCGCCAAAAACGGCGGTCCCGACCCGGAAAGCAACGCACCCCTGCGGGTGGCCATCAACAACGCCAAGGCCCAGAACCTCTCTCGCGAAAACATCGAGGCCGCCATCAAGCGTGCCGCCGGCAAGGACGCCGCGGACATCATGGAAGTGAGTTACGAGGGCAAAGGCCCGCATGGATCGCTGTTTTTCATCGAGTGTGCCACCGATAATTCCAACCGCTCGGTGACCAACATGAAGACCATTTTCAACAAAAACAACGGCCAGTTGGTCAATTCAGGTTCGTTGGACTTCATGTTTTCGCGCAAATCCGTCATCGAGTTCCCGCTCCCGCCAGACATCAACATCGAGGATCTCGAACTCGAACTCATCGATGCCGGCCTCGAGGAATTGGAGGTCACTGACGGCCTCGTCTCCGTCATCGGCGAATACAGCGCCTTTGCCAGCCTGTGTCAGGCGGTCGAACACTCGGGCATCCCGGCCATCAAGGCCAGCCTCAAGCGCCTCCCCACCCAACCCATCGAGCTGACCGAAGAACAAATGTTGGATGTCGAAAAAATCCTCGACCGCATCGAGGATGACGATGACGTGCAGGCGGTGTTCACCAACATTGCTTGAGTTGGCCGCCGCCAGGCGCCTCCGCCAACGCCCGAAATTGGGCTTGCCTAGCGCCACGCGATCTCCCACTTTCCCCGGCGTGAGCGACAAAGCACCCTGGATATCCTATCGCCCCGAACTTAAGGTGTTAGACTGCACCATTCGTGACGGGGGCCTCATTAACAATTCCCATTTCACCGACGAGCAAGTGCGCGTGGTCTATCAGACCTGCGTGGCGGCGGGGGTCGATTACATGGAGATTGGTTATAAGAACGCGCCGTCACAATTTCCCAAGACCAAGTATGGCGCGTGGCGCCACTGCGAGGAAGAGGACATGCGGCGGGTGGTGGGTGACCACACGTTTGCGGCCACCGGCCTCAAACTCGCGGCCATGGCCGATGCCGGCGGCAAGAGCGATTGGAAACACCAGATCATCCCCGCCCAGGACAGCGTCCTCGACGTCATCCGCGTCGCCTGCTATGTCCATCAGATTTCCGAGGCGGTCGACATGATCGAGCATTGCCACAGCCTCGGCTATGAAACCACCCTCAACATCATGGCCATCTCGGTGGTGGCGGATGCCGAGATTGACCAGGCTCTGGCCATCGGCGCCAAATCCTCCGCCGGCACCATCGTGGTGGTGGACAGCTACGGCAATTTGTTCCGCGAACAAATCGACCATTTGGTGCGCAAGTACACCAGAGCCGTCGAGGGCACCGGCAAACACATCGGCATGCACGCCCATAACAATCTCCAACTCGCCTTCGCCAACACCGTCGAGGCCATCATCCTCGGCGCCAACCGCGTCGATGCCACCCTCATGGGCCTCGGCCGCGGCGCCGGCAATTGCCCGATGGAAATTTTGCTCGGCTTCCTGCGCAATCCGAAGTTCAAGCTGCGCCCGGTCATCGATGCCATCCAGAACACAATCCTGCCGATGCGCAAACAATTCGATTGGGGCCCGTCCCTGCCCTATAACCTAACCGGCCAGATGAACCTCCATCCGAAATCCGCGATGGACTGGCGCGAAGGTCCCTCCCCGGACGACTATCTCGGGTTCTACGACCAGACCATGACCGAGGTGTGAGCCGTAGGGCGGGTGCTGGACATAAAAGTTAGTGATCGGGCGCGTTGTGGCTTTACGGGATTCTGAACGGCGGCTTGCCTCAGGCAGGGGCGCACCTCCGGGCATGTGCGTCAAGTTAGCGGGGTAGTTATAAAAACCCACCGGGTTCTGGTAAATCGTGCCAAAAAAACCACTGAAACACTGATTGCCACTGATACCACTGAGAAGAATTTTATGATTATTTCAGTGGCATCAGTGGTCCTCAGTGCATTCAGTGGTAAAAATCGTCACCCAAAATCATAAAATCCCCTTAACTTGACGCGCATGACCTCCGGGGCGTCCGGCGGGGGAGAGACCGCAGTTAATCACGCTTCCTTCACTCGCCGTTCCAGCCGATCTCAGGGTGAAGCGGTTCTAATAAATATATCTTCACCTCGTCCCCGCCGGACCTTTCGGAGAAAGATCCCTGCCTTGGCTTCGCGCTTGAACATGGACTTTAACTTTTTTGTGCGCCCCCCCGCAAGCTCG
>JBILFE010000209.1:0-6218 GCA_044351705.1 Luteolibacter sp.
AGCAGATAAGAAATCGCAGGCACCGGAGTCTGCACCCATGACAATCGCCAAAATTAACAGCGCCAGAAGGGAATGTTCCATGTTCAATGCATGGCCGGATTCATGGCGAGATTACTTTGAGACGGATGAAGCGCCTGGGAATGGCCGGGCTGGTGAGGACGGTGGCCTCGACGGATTGCAAAGTGCCGTCGTCACTGAGGATCGATTGCTCGGCATCCGCAGTGGACCAGGAATGCGGGGAGAGCGTGTCGCTCCACTCGACCGTGAAGGTCACGCCTTCGGTGAGAGCGGCGAGGCTGCGGGTGTAGGTGATCACCACGGCATTCGCGGTGCGGATGGCTGAGAGTGTGACAAGGGAGGCGGCGCTGGGATTCTGCGCGGTGGCGTACTCGAGGAGATTCGCTTCACCGTCGCCATTGGCGTCGAAGGTGTCGGCTGCGCTGCCGGTGTTGGCCGTGGTGCCGAAGTTGGCGAAGCGCCACGTTTCCAGGGCGGTGCCGGTGACGGTGACCTTGAAGGTGTCGCTGGTTGTGTTGGTGCCGTCGCTTACGCTGAACGTGATCGTTGCGGTCCCGATTTTGTCGGTGGCGGGAGTGACCTTGACGGTGCGATTCGCGCCGCTGCCGCCGAAGACGATGTTCGCATCGGGCACCAGCGTGGTGTTGGACGAAGTGGCGGAAAGCGTGAGTGAACCGGCTGTGGTGAGATCGTCGCCAATGAAGAACGGGAGCGCGCCCGTGTCGTTGTCTTCGTCCACGGTTTGATCGGCCACTTCACTGAGGCTCGGCGCGTCGTCAATGCCGGAGATCGTCCAATCATCCAGCGAAGTGACAGCAGGCAGCGTCGTCGGAATCGGGTCACCGCTGGCGAGTGGCTTGAGATAGACAGTCAACCTCGTGGTGGTGACGCCGGTAAGTGTGATACTGAGTTTCTTGGCAAAGCCGTTCCCGTTTTGTCCCGAAGGATTGGGGGAAGTGGAGAATGGCGCTGCATCGCGCACGGTGAAATCACCGCCGCCACTGAGAATCTTGCACCAGAGCCGCTCGCGGCCCTGGGTGAGCGTGGCGGAGGAACCCTCGGGCGCGATGCTCACGCTGGTCTGGTCCGCATTGAAGTGCATGAACCACCACACCGTGGAAGCCGAAGTGAGATCGATTTCGTCCTGCACGATCACGTCGTGGCGATCATTCAGGAGCCGGCAGCCGCGCCGGACTTCCTTCGCGCCGCTGTAGGCCGCGGTGAGGTTCATGATGCTGATCGAGCCATCGCCATCCGGCGAACTGCGCCAGAACAGGATGGGTGAATTGTAGCCGAGCCGCTGGTCCGGGCCGCTGCCGGGATTGATCACCAGCGTGTTGTGGCCCTCCGCGCGTTTTCGATAGTAGTCCCAGCGGTCAGTGCCGGAGGAAGATCCGGTGCTGAAAATGCCCGGCATCGAATAACTCTCCGCGCCCATGTCGAGCGCCCAGTTTTTGCCGTTCGCGCAAAGAATGAACGAGCCCGCGTCGAGATCGCTGTGGGCCTCGTCGCCGGTGTGGCCGCCTTTGAAGGCCAGATACGTCGCGCGTGAATCGTTCCATTTCTCCCGAAAGACGCCCGCTTCCAGCGGATCGAAAGCGGGTGAGGTCGGCGTGGTCGCGCCGCGAAAATACACATCGGGTGACACGCCTTCCACGGCGGGGTTGCTGCCGCGCGCGTCATACCACAAGAGGTCGAGCGCCTCCGGGCTGCCGTCGGCATCGTTGCAGAAATTCCGCTGAAACCACGCGCACACCGGGCGCTTGTAGCGGCGCGCAAACCAGAACAACTCCGGTCCGCCGCGCTCGTAGCTGGCGCTGTCGCCAAAGTTAAACATCTTCCCGGTCGGGGTAGTCATGTGCATGGGCACCACACCGCTTTCCGACAAACCCTGCTTGCTGCTCAGGTAACCGAAGTCGGTGCCCAGCGCGCCTTCCAGCCCGGCGAGCATGCGCACGAGATACGACGTCGAGTAGCCCCAGTAAGACGGCCCTTCATACCACGCGCCGTTGTCGGCGGTGTAATGCCCGAGCACCGGACGAGCCGAGGCGAGCGCGCGTTGGAGAACCTCCTCCGCCTTGGCCTCACTATACGTTCCGATGGCCAGCGCGCCGAGCACCAGGCCGCCGTTGCCGACGAGGTTCCAGTTGTTCGCGTCGTTTTGCGTCCACCATTCGTTCGCATCGTAGGAGGCAATGCCCGGATTGAGGCCCTTGTTGACGATGGCGCCCCGAATCGCCGAGAGCCGCGATGCCGACCAGTAATCGTAAAACCAATCCAGCCCGATTGCGAAGGCGTGGGTCATCTCCGCCACGCAGAGAAACTTCGCCGGCTGCCAGCTCGGGAAATTGCTCGCCGCATCGAGTTCGGTCCAGGCGCGCTCGGCGTATTGGTTGTCGCCGCTCACCTGCCAAACGAGCGCCAGCGTGTAGATGCGATCGAGCACTGAGCGGCTCACGTCGAGATTGTTGGAAGAATCGTAAACATTCACCGACTGTTTGAGAATCGAGTTCGCGTGGGCCCGCAGCGTGCCATACCAGTCCGCCTGGTTGCCGCTCGGGTTCGCCGCGATCTGTGCTTTCAGCCAGGCGAAACGTTCCGCCGTCGCCAGTATCCGCGGATGCCCCGTGGCCAGCGTGTCCAGCAGCGCCGACTCCGCGGGCTGCGGCGCGTCGATGCCCGCCTGCACGAGGTAGTCGCCGTCGATCACCTCCCAGTTCGTGCTGCCCGGTGTCTGCCACGCGACCGAGAAATGATCGTCGCCCGAGGCCTCCACATGAAGCAGCTCAACGTAGTAGCGATTCCCCGCCGTGAGGGTGTGCCCCGTGGAAATCTGCGCTGGAAATTTCGTCCACTCGCGAAACGCCGTGGCCGACGGCGTCGACGCGATCTGCGTCTTGTTGGCCGACGTTTCATCCGTGCTGAGAAACAACGACACGATGTCATCGCCCGCCACGGCGAAGCTATATGTGCCGCTCACCTGCGGCACGAGAAAGCCCGTCACGCGCGTGCCGTAGGTATCCTTCCAGTTGGTGTGATATGACTCGAAAGTCGCGATCAACTCGCGCGCCTGCGGCCGCTCCGGGTAATCCGAATGACTCGTCAAATCGCTGATGGCCGTGCCGGCCAAGTCACTCCAAACTTCCTGGCGCAACGCACCCGTCTCCGGATCGACCGTGGCGGTGGAAAGCCGCGACTGCGGAATCACCTGCCGCACCTGGCTCGGGCTGGACCATTCCAGTTTCGCGAATGCGTTGCCCGTGCCCTCCAGCATCTCCAGGCGAATGTTCACCTTGCGCTCTGCGGTCAGCTTCGCCGTCCCGCGCATGTTCAGCGCGCCGGAGACATACTGCGCCCGCGCCGTGATCAGCTTGTCATCGATCCACAGCCGTGCCCCGTTGTCCGCCCCGACGTGGAACGTGTAAGTCTCCGAGAACTGCGGGTTGATCTGCCCCGTCCACCGCACCGAAAACCCATCCGCACTCGTCAAGGCCGTGCCCGGCGGGATGCCCGTGCCCCAATCAAAGTCCACCGTCGCATCCGTGCGCGTGGTCACCAGCGAGGTGAAGTCGGCAGTGTCGTAATATTTCCCCTTCAGGCCGCTTGCGGCGTGGCCGCACGGCGCGCCAGGCAGGCTCAATACGAGCACTGCAACGATGACGTGCGGGGGGGGCATGCAGAGCAAATTCAGCCTGCAAACCGCCCAGAAGGCGAGCCCAAATTACGGTCCGCACGAAATAACGCCACAGACAAATAGTCAAAATACAAGCTCATGACAACGCGGCCTTGGAGTGCGGTGACTCGTCACCGCCTTGGTGGAGGTGGACTTGTCCACCGCGGTTCGGAGCCGCCATGATCAGCGACTGCCTCCCCCCGCGTTCTAACGAACGTGCCGTGGCAGTCTATCGGAAGGGCGCGATGACCATCGCCGACATGCTGATGCTGATGCGCGGCAGAAAGAGGCCAGGGATGCCGCGTAATTGACTTGATTTATCCTGCAAGCGACAAGGCCGGACCTTGGTCTATTCCTGGAATCCTAAGTCCCGGCTTGCGGGTCGCTTGCGCGATCTGGTCGGGGTGGTCCATGAAGGGCTGAGTCCGCAGACCAAGGAAGAATTTTTCAAAGAACGCCGTCAGCCCAGGGCAAAGACAAGCCGGTGATACGATGAATGCGGCCAGGACATGCTCCTCACCTCGACCCGGCCAACGGGTTCCTCAGAGAGCGGGGGACGTTAGAGCTTGGCTCCCCTCTTCAATTTCAGCTCTTCAGCTCTTCAGCTTTTCAGCTTTTACCCAGACACCCGCAATCGCCGAAGGGGCCAAGGGCAACGTCAGGGCAGCGATGGCGGATTTGGAGACGTGGATGGGGTGATGGAACTTTCTCCTCGGCTTGACCGCGAGCGGGCCGCCATTGGGTGGCTCAGGGATCGGATGGGGAGAGACTGGCATGGAAGAGATTCAAGAAAATCGCCTAACACCCGCCGGAACCGCGCGGCGAACGCGTGCCTTACCCCCCCCCGGGCCGAATAATTTCCTCGCCAAGCGGCACAGCACCTGCCATTTCTCATCTCGTTAGCGAGCCCTTCGCGCTTCTATCAGATTAACGGAAAAGTGAACGCCCCCTTTCACGTGTACCATCTTTAGAACAACCTCCATGCGCGCCACCACCATGAGAATATTCCCAAAAAGAATTCCTCATCCGTGGGTATATGTTAAATTGCTCCTGTTCATTGCAATTTTCGGCTGCGCGGGGCTTGTGTCTGCAATGCCATCCCAACTTGGATCCAAGAAGGTGCTCGTAATGCTTGTTGATTTCCCGGATTATCCCAATACCGCCCCCTCGGTGGCCTCGGTTTCGCAAGCAATGTCTTCCGTGCATTCGTTTTACTGGGATTGCTCATTCAACCAACTGTCGCTTTCCGCAGACGTGATCGGTCCATTTCGAATGCCTCAAAATGCCTCCGCTTATGTCGCTACCTTTAATGTCGCCGGTTTGAGGAATGATGCATTTGCCGCCGCCCGGATGGCTGGGGTCGAACCGAATAACTATGATTACGATATCACGGCATATACCCAACCTGCCGGCGTAGGCGGCATCATCTACGCTGCCGAATGGAGCCAAACGCTCGCATTGCCCGGCAATTGGACCGCTATTGCCGACACCGGCGATACCAGCGCATCCCCGCCGCAGCACACCTTCAGCGTGCCAATCGACACAAAGGCCAAATTATACCTGCGTTTGAAGGTGACCAATCCCAATCCTTAGCATCAGAACAGACCATTTACAGTGAATCATCACAATGAACCGCATAACACTACTTATTGCTAGGAATTTGCTTTTGAGGTGAAGGCCGTTGAAAGAGCCGGTATCGGACCGGGGGCGGGGAAATGGAAGTGTCGAAATTCATGGGATAGCTCTTCGACGTCCAGCATACCCAAGCGTTCTGTCATGCAAAGAAGATTGTTTTGAATTCATCGGCAATCGTATTCGCGGCCAGTTTGAAATGCCTTTCCCGATGGACTAGAGATTAATCTAACGATAAGGAATTGATATATAGGCGGCAAAACTAGCTTTTGAATACGTCGTTACCCGTTGATTGTGAGGAGGAAATCTATCAAGCGTGGCGACAAAGTCCTCGGGTCTCCCCCCCCCCATCCAAATCATGGGAAAGGCCACTGTTGTGGAAAATCCTAAATCCCAAGCACGAAATTCTAAACGAAGAGATTAATTCGATGCCGAAGGGCCGCCTGAGTCTTTGTTTAGAACGCGGGGTGAGCGTTAGCGAACCTGGAAAAACTGGCGAACCGCGCGGAGCAAGCTAGATGACCGAAGGTCACCCGGAGGGTGCGAGCGGCGGCGAGCTTCAACCCCTGAATGGCATAGCCAACGGCAATTTATGATTCCGGATTTAGGATTTCAACCGGCTTTAAGTTGGCTGAAATCCTTCCACCTTATTTCTAATGATCCACAGATCATATCCCAAAAAAAATATAACCACCCTTGCTTTCGTCAGATAAATCTCGTATTCTTCTGACGAAACAGCATGCAGCCATGAAAAAACACGCCGATTCCATTGACGCCGCCATTCTCGACCGGATCCGGTCTGGAACGACGGACTACGTCTGGACGCCGGCGGATTTTCTGGATCTGGGATCTCGTAACGCGGTGGACAAGGCGCTTTCCCGCAACTGCCGGGCCG
>JBILFE010000210.1:0-6207 GCA_044351705.1 Luteolibacter sp.
AACCTCTGTCTTGCCGGAATTTCCGTCGGGAAACTCCTGGGGCGCGCTAACCGACAAATCCAGCCGTAAGGTGGCCGGCACCTTGCCAGCCAAGCGCACGCGCAACAAAAGCAACCGGTGCGAAACCACAATCATTTCTAACGATCGTGCCACGGGCTCCGAGGTATCCACCAGCCGCAAAAGATTGCCGACACGATACGCGATCTGCGCCTGCTGGCCGCCGCCATACAAGGGCACATTCTTTTCGCCGTAGTCCAGGGACAAGCGAACAACCGGTTCCCAGGTTTCGAGCGCCTCATCCAGCGGCAGCTTCTTGGCAATCGTCACCCCGGTTTCACGCCCATTGACAGGCGCAACGTGGAAGCGCGGGAATTTGGGTTGGGGCATTGACGGATCCGTCGGCCACATGCCCTGAAACCAGTCGGTATATCCAAGGGCATCGAGCGGATGTTCAGCAACGGCAATCTGACCGGCTGAGTCCGGTTGCAACGGGATTGTCAAAGCACCATTCTGGGCGGACACCCACTCGCCGGCAAAACACGCGGCAACTAGCATCGAGACTACTTGGGAAGAATAGGTTTTCATTGGTGGTTGTATTTACATTTTGGACTGAAACCGATAGTGGCTGGAGCCTATACGGCAAACCGCGGCGGTGCCTTCCATCCGGAGGAAGGCGCTTTGGGCGGTCTTTTGCAGCCGGATGTCATCGAGCCACTTCGCGTAAAACGGTGCGACCCGGAAATTCCAGGCGTCACCCTCCGCATCTTTCGCCGGATCGCCGAGCCAGCCCTGGCGCTCGTCGCGGTCCGGATCCAGCGGCGCGCTGCGTTTGTCGGGTTGTTGGGTGCGGCGCACGTTATCAAAAATCCGCTTCACTAACGGATTGGAGCAAGTGAACAAGCCGGCGCTCTCCAGGTCGGTGTGGATGGCGAGCCCTTCGAAGTTATCCAACCCATCAGTTTTTCAGAAGATCCTTGGCAAGGCGGGCAGGATGTTTATGCTCGGGGTTAGTAGTCCGCCATGAAACCGACCCCAAACTGATGCCTGCCAACCCGAAGAAACCTTTCCTAACAGCCGCGCTGCTGCTGTGCCTTACCGCAATGCTTGCCTCCGTCCGGGCAGCGCCGGCTCCGACAGTCCAGTGGCTGGTGGATGGCGACGCGCTGGAGCCATCGACGACGATTGAAATCCGCTTTGACCGGGACATGGTGGACCAGGAGGAAGTGGGCACGGCGGCCAAGCCGGCACTCGCGATTGAGCCGGCGTTGCCGGGGCAGTTCACCTGGCTCAGCCGCCGCAGCGGCGTGTATGTGCCATCGCAAGTGCCGGCAATGGGCATGACTTTCACCTTCACTCTTGAGCCCGGACTCAAGGATGCGCGCAATGAACCGCTCAAAGCGTCGTTGCGTGCCACCCTCAAGACCCCGCCATTCCAATTCGTGGACCTGAACTTGGACCTGAGCAGCGGCACTCCGGAAAAAGAAGATTCATCACCCATGCCGCAACAACAATTGACATTGAACCGGGACGTGAAATTGGAGGGTGCCGCCGAATTTTTCCGCTACATCGCCGACGACGGAAAAGCGGTTGCCGCAGTGGTGAGTTATGCCAAGGCCTACAACTATTCACACGCCGCCCGCGATGTGGAAGATTGGGATCAACGCTGGCAGCTCGCGCGGGTCGCGAGTCCGTCCACCGATAAAGCCACAGAGGAATCCGCTGATGACGGCGACGACGAAAATGCCCTGCCAGTGAAAAACCGGCTCATCATCAAGCCTGCGTCACCGCTCACACCGGGATCGCTGTGGCGTCTCGAGATCAAGCCCGGCCTGGTATCCCTAACAGGAGGCTACCGCATTGCCGCCAAACACTCGATCAAGATCGGCCGCGTGGAGCCGTTCACGCTCGCATCATTCGCCACCTCAAGCTACCTCAACGGAGGACGCCAAGTGGCGCTTGAATTCTCCGATGACCTCGCGCCCGACGTGAGCGAGGAAACTGCCGGAAAGTTCTTCCGCATCACCCCGGCGGTGAACGACCTGCGGTTCGACCAAGGGTGGCGCGGGCTGACCATCCGCGGCGAGTTCGAACGGGAGACCGAATACCGTCTCGAGATCGACGCGTCGCTGTTGTCCACTAGCGGTCTTCCGCTCTCCGGCACACTCACCCGCAGCTTCCGCTACGCCCCGGTGAAGCCCCGGCTCTATCTGCCAGAAATCACCGGCCACCAAAACGTCGGCGGGCAACGGAAATTCCCCGTGCGCTCGGTGAACCTCCAGTCGCTCCGCGTCATCGCGCGGCTCGTCGTGCCAGCCAAGGCCGCCCAAGCCATCGCGGCATTCGACCGTTATGAGGATGAGCGTGAACACCACGATCCAGACGAACCCTATCGGCCGATCCCCGCCGGACTCATCGAAGGCCGGGTGATCCTCGATCGCGAAATCGCCTTGCCCGCGCCACAGACCGACGCCCGGCAAGACACCACCCTTGACTGGAGCGAGTTGTTAGATCAGGTGCAGACCGGCATGATCTTCCTCACTGTGGAGGGAAAACCGCTCGAGGGTATCGGCGGCAAGCAACGCCCCTGCGGCCAGGCTCTCATCCAATTGACCGACCTCGGCGTGCTCTGGAAAAAGACCGGGGCACAACTCGCGGTGAACATCTTTTCAATGGCGAGCGGCAAGTCCGTGGAAGGGGCGCGGATCGAGGTACTCGGCGAAGGGTTCAAACGCGCCGCCACGGCGGAAAGCGCAGCGGATGGCTCTATGGCGCTACCGCCGGGACCCAAACCCGGCTGGCTGGTGGTGAGTCACAGCGGGGACCGGCACGTGCTGCGCATCGGTCCGCAAGGCGAGGAGTTGCCCATGGCGGCGTTTCGCCAGCCGCTCAGTTACAAATCCTGGGATGCGACGGAGCAGGCGTTGCCGCCATTGCGCGCGCTGATCTTCACCGATCGCCCGCTCTATCGCCCCGGCGAAACTGTCCACGTCAAAGGGATGGTGCGGCGGGTCGGCGCCGAGGGCCTCGCCATCGAGGCGAAACGCGAGGGCTCTTTGACCCTGAACGTGCCGCGCGGCGATGGCACTGAAATCGCGATTCGCACGGATGAGCACGGCGCCTTCGACACTCAATTCGTCCTGAACAAACTCACCACGGGTGTCCACAGCTTGCAGATCGCATTCCCGGACTGCGAGGTCGACACATCGGCGGGCGGCTGCTTCGCGGCATTTCAAGTCGCCGAGTTCCAACCTAACGCGTTCGAAGTAAACATGGCGGTTGCCGCGCGCTTCGCACCCGCAACGCCCGTGGCCGCCGAGGTGGCGGCAAAATATTTCTTCGGCACCGCGCTCGGCGAACGCCCGGTTCGCTGGACCCTCCAATACGCCGCGGACGAATTTTCACCACAAGGATTCGAGGAATTCACTTTCGGTGACCCGCGCGCCGCCGGACAAAAAGCGCTGACGCTTCGCGGTCAGGAAAAACTCTCCGCCGCAGGCAGCTTGTCTATCCGACCGAACCTGCCCGAACCGGCGGGTGGTCCGAGTCGGGGCACGCTCACAGTGGAGGTCACCGACGCCAACCAGCAAACCGTCACCGAGAGTTGTTCCTTCGCGCGCGATGCCGCCGATTTCTATTTGGGCCTCGAACGGTCGGACCTGGAAGTGATCGGTCGCACGGAGGAACTCATCGCCCGCGCCGTGGCTGTTAGACCCGACGGTGAACCGCTGCGTGAACCGGTTGCGGTGAAGGCAGAGTGGGTGCGCCTCCGCCACGAAACCGTCCGCGTGCAAGGCGCCGGCAACGCCGTTTCGTTTCGCACCGAGACCAGCGAGGAAATCGTCGCCACCGCCGACGGCCGGACGCTGGTGCCCGAACGAAGCCTCGACGACTGGCGGATCCCCGCCGGCGAGAGCGCACGGTTCAAGCCGGGACGCGCCGGGGAGTATGTCCTGCGTCTAACCGCCAGCGACGCCAAGGGACGGCAGACGCGCGTCAGCTTCGGCTTCAGTGTCGCGGGCGATGAACCCATCGCGTGGGATTATCGCAATCCCGCGCAAATCGAACTCGTGCCCGACAAACTGGAATACCAACCCGGCGACACAGCCCGCATCCTGATCAAAACCCCGATCTCCGGCGAGGCCATGGTGAGCGTCGAACGCGAATCGCGGGTCCTGCGCAGCCAGCGCCTCCGGCTTGAAGGCAATGCGCCCGTGATCGAAATCCCGATCGAAGCGGGCGACGCGCCTAACGTGTTCGTGTCGATGGTTGTGATCCGCGGCGCCGAGCAGAGCACCCGGCGCTTCAAGTCGCCCGAGTACCGCTACGGCCTCTGCCAATTGCACGTCGCCAACCCGTCCACACGCCTGAAGGTCGAGGTCGCCCCGCTCGCAGTGACCGTCGAACCCGGTGCTGAAATCACGGCGGACGTGCGCGTCCGCGATAGCAACGGCGTCCCGGTCGCCGATGCCGAAGTCACGTTCTTTGCGGTGGACGACGGCATGCTCGCCATCACCGGTTACGAGCGTCCGCAACCCCAAGCAATCTTCGAAAGGTCATTCCCGTTAGGCGTCCGCACCGGCCTGACTCTCTATCAACTGCTTCCCGAGGACCCGGCCGATTGCGGTTTTTCTAACAAAGGATACCTGATCGGCGGCGGCGGTGTCGATGGCCCCGGCCCGAAACTCCGGCGCGATTTTCCCGGCACAGCCTGTTGGTTGCCCGCGCTGCGGACCGATGGCGAAGGCAACCTAACAGTCAAGTTCAAGGCCCCCGATGCGCTCACGCGATACCGTCTGGTGGCCGTGGCACACGCCGGTGCCAACCGTTTCGGGTCGGGCGAATCCGCCGTCAACCTGCGCAAGAAATTCATGATTATCTCCGCCATAGGCCAGATCGCCAACGTCGGCGACGAGATCATCGCGCGAGCCGTGGTGCGGAATGAATCCGGCGCGAAAGGCACGGCCGAGGTTTCGCTCGCCCTTGACGCAACGGCCGAACCAGCGCAAGCAGCGCCCGTCACCATCATGCTCACCCTCGAGGACGGCGCGGCGGCCACAGTGGATTTTCCATTGCGCCTGCGCGCCATGGGCGATGCCGAATGGAAATGGTTGGCCCGCCTCGAGGCGGCCGGCAAAACATTCGAGGACGGGCTCGTCGCCACCTTGAAAGTTGGCTCCCCCGAGCCGGTGTTGCGTGAAACCTATCTGACAGACCTCGGTGCGGCGGCCAACGACCTGCTCACCGGCGTGAATCCGCAATTGTTAGAGGGCAGCGGCTCATTGCGCGTGACGCTTTCCAACACCCGGCTCGCGTCGTTGCGGGAAACGGCGGTTGCCCTGCTCGAGTACCCGTACGGCTGCGCGGAGCAAACGGTCTCGGCGCTGGTGCCGTGGATCGTGGCCAAGGATCTCGGCCCGGTCCTGCCCGCAGTGGTGACCACCAAAGCAGCGCAGGAACACATTGTAGCGGCGCTCTATGAGCGTCGACGCGCAAGAGATGAGCTTGTGCATGAGCCCGCGACGGTCGCAGACCGCCGCTACAAGGCTGCAGCCAGCGAGGCAATCCAAGCCGGTATCGAGAAGTTGTCCGCACTCCAAACCAGCGACGGCGGCATCGGCTACTGGCCCGGTGCACACTCAGCCAGCCTGTTTCCCAGCGCGTATGCCGCCTTGGCGCTCGGCCTGCTGGAGCGACAGGACCAAGCCATGCCCGCGAAGTGGCCCGCACTCCTCGATTACTTGAGCGGTCAACTGCGGGGTCTTGGGGACAAGCGCCGCACGGCCGCACTCGACGATTATGCGCTCGCGCTCTTTGCCCTCGCTGCCGCCGGCAAGTCCGAGCCCGCCTATCACGAGCAGTTGTTCGCCCGCCGCGCGGAGTTGTCCCGCGAAGGCCGAGCCTTGCTCGCCTGCGCCATGATGACGACCAAAGGCTCGGCAAAAAGCATCGCCAGTCTGCTCGACCCGCGTGCGCCCGCACCGGAGGTCGCCTCGTGGTTCGGCAGCGCGACGCGCGAGCGCGCCGCGCTTCTGTTAGCCTGGACCGCCTTCAAGCCTGCCGATCAGGAGGTTGGCCGGCTGGCAAAGGAATTGTTAGCCGCCCGCACCAACGGACGCTGGCGCACCACCCAGGAAAACGCCTGGGCGCTCCTCGCCCTCAGCCGTTACTTCGTCACCGTCGAACGCGAGGTCAAGCCGGTCGCGGCGA
>JBILFE010000211.1:0-6206 GCA_044351705.1 Luteolibacter sp.
CAACCCGCGTTGGAACGAATTTGGTATCAATTTCACCAAACCTCCGATCCGATGGTTCGAAAAACTGGAATCCTTGATTCTACGGCCTTCAGCCGCCTTTGCACTCACACGAGGTCAGGTGTTCTGAATATACCTCCATATCCATCCGTTCAACTGCGGGTGTTGCGCCGTGGTTGTCCTGTCGGGCTGTCCTTGACAGGGAGGCGTTGGCCACGCAGAAACGGCTGCCTCATGAGAACCGTCCTCTTATCCGTTGTGTGCGCCGCGTTGGCGCTGCCCGCTTCCATGTTGCCAAAGACCGCCTGCGCGCCTTCGGTTGCAGCTTTGCCAGCCCCGCCGCACCCAACACCACCGAAGACGGTCGCACCAAAAACCGCCGGGTCGAGCTGGTGAAGTGGAATTGAGCGCGGTCGTTCACAGCCACATCAGACACCCATAGACGATGAGGGTGGGCGGAATGGCCCCCAGCGCCAGGCGGAGCGGTGAGATGCCGAACGGGAAAAACCGCGCCAGCAGCGATTGGCCGGCCGGGTTGGGCGCGTTGGCAATGACGGTCAAGCCACCGCCGGCCACCGCGCCGGCCACCACCGCGTATTTGGCGCTGGTGGAGATTCCATCCACTTGCGCCGCGAGATAGGTGATGGCCGCGTTATCATTGAAGGCCGTCAGCAGCGTCGCCCCTAACATCAACGACTGGTCCTGGAGGTTGAGGATGATGGGTTCAATCCACCAGCCCTGGCAGCCACCATGAACCACCAACCCGGCCAGGAAGAAGCCGACCAACAGCGGACCACGCATGGCCACGGTATTCTGGTGATGGCGGGTGGCCTTCACAAAGGCGAGGAAAAACAAAAAGCCGCCGATGAACATGACCGGATAGTGGATGGCGTACACCGTCCATGCGAGAAACGCCAAATGCGCCGCGGTGATCCAAGCCGGGATCGGGGTTTCCCGGTCACTCCAGGTGCTGCTGCTGGTGCCATTGGCCATCCCTTGCGCCGCCTCCGCCAGCCGGCCCAGCTCGCCGCGGAACACCAGGAAATAACACAAACTCGACAATCCTATCGCCAGCAGCGCTTTCCACCCGAAAGTCGCTAACATGAACGGCGTCGTCCAAGCCCATTTGCCGGCCACCATCAGCACCGGCGGCGCGGCAAAACTGGTGAGCGTGCCGCCCACCGATATGTTCACAAACAACAAGCCGAGCGTGGCATAGGCGAGCGTGGCCGACGGCCGGTGCACGAAGAATTTTTTTGCTAACAACAAGGCGGCGAGCGTCATGGCCGCTGGCTCGGTGATGAACGATCCAAGCACCGGCGCGACGGTGAGCACGCTCAGCCACCAGGCGGCGGGACTGCCCCTGCCCAGCGCGGCGGCTCGTGCCAGCAGCCGCTCGGCAATGCGCAGCACCGGTCGGCTGGCCGCCATCGCCATGATCACCACCACGAACAACGGTTCGGTGAACACGCAGTCCTGGCCAAGGTAGAGCTTGAAATCCAACCAACTGTAATAGTGCGTGGCCAGCGCCGCCAGCACAATGACCCACAGCCCGAACACCACCTCCACCTCGCCTAACAAGTGAAGCAAGTTTCCCACAAACGAAACTTCCGCCACTCCATCCGGCCACTCCTCGGCAGGTTCGCCGCGTTTTTTCAACACTTTCTGATGGCGCTGCTCCACCTTGTGCGCCAGGCGGGTGAAAAACCCACACGCGAAAGTATGCACGACCGCCAGCAGGAAAATTCCGCTGGCCGCCAGATTGAATGGCTCGGCCGCCACCCGCGCCCGCAGCGTGTCTAGCAACCCAGCGTCCGCCTTCGCGTAATCATTCAGCGGTCTGGGGAATGCCGCGTATTGCGCCGTGCCGCTGCCGCCGGTGGCCGGGTAGGCGGGTGCCGGCTTGGCGCTGCCCATGGCTTGGATGGAAAACACGAGCAGGGAGCAAGCGGCGACAACGATGGATGAAAGGCGCGGCATGAAATGAGCGTCCTGCCAGTGTACTTCCGCCGCCCCCGATCTGACAAGGTTAAGTTTGGTCCGCGGCGACCTTTCATGGCCCTGGATTCAGGAGGACAGGCGGGACGCCTGTTTTCCTATCGCTAACCGCCACACATGGATATGGTCGAGCCCGCCGCCCGCTTCAAGCTTCGGCGGGTTCGGCAGCGGTGGCCTCCTCGGCAGACTCGGCAGACTCGGCAGACTCGGCAGACTCGGCAGACTCGGCAGACTCGACGGCGGGGGTTTCGACCCCAGCGGTGGCGATGGCCACATCCGCGTCAACCGCCTTGGCCACCTTTTTAGCGGCTTTCTTGGCGGGGGCCTTTTTGGCGACCTTTTTGGCCGCGGTTTTTTTCGTGGCAGCCGGTTTGTCAGCGGCGGATTTTCTTGAAACGGCCTTGTGTTTGACGCTTCCGCCGAGCTTCGCTTGCGCCTGCTTGCGTTTCAAATAATCCGCGCGACGACGGCGTTTGATGATTTTATTCGATTGTTGGCCCATGGTTGGTAGGCGCTTGCTTAGGCCCAAATGCGTCCCGGATCAAGCGTAATTGTCAAAAGAGTTTGCCCGGGGCGTTTTCAGGTTCGACAAACCCGCACCAATCCCGCCAAATTCCGGTCCCATGGCAGGCCTCATCATTGCTCCACGCGCACGCATTTTCCACGGTCACGAGTGGATTTACTCCACCGAGATCAAGAAAACCTTCGGCGACCCGCAACCCGGTGACGTCATCACGCTCAAGGATTTTCGGGATCGGCCGCTGGGTTCCGCCATTTACAACCCGCTCTCACAGATTGTGGCGCGCCGCTTTTCACGGCGGCGCCAGGATTTGGATGTGGATTTTTTCAGTCGCCGCATCCGCCAAGCCATCGAGCACCGCCGCCGCTGTGGTCTGGATGAAACCTTGTGCCGACTCGTGTGGAGCGAATCCGATGGCATGCCCGGCCTCATCATCGATCGTTATGGACCCTACCTCAGCGTCCAAACCCTGACCCTGGCGATGGATCTGCGCCGCGACATCATCCGCGAGGCGCTCGTCGCGCTGCTGGCCCCCAGTGGCATTGTCTTGCGCAATGATTCGCCCTTCCGCAAGGCCGAGGGCATGGAACCCGGCATCGAAATGCTCTACGGCGAAACTCCGGCACCCTTTGTCGTCCGGGCCAATGACCTGGATTTTGAAATCGACCTCTACGACGGCCAGAAAACCGGGCTCTACCTCGACCAGCTCCAATCGCATGCCGAAATCGCCCGCCTCGCCAAGGGCCGGCGCGTGCTGGATTGCTTCACCAACCAAGGCGGCTTTGCCCTCGCCTGCGCCAAGGCTGGCGCCGCCAAGGTCACTGCGGTGGACGTGTCCGCCAGCGCCTGCGAGGCCGCCCGCCACAACGCCCGGCTCAACGGCTTGGAACTCGAGGTCCTCGAACACAATGTCTTCGATTTCCTCAAGCATGCCACGCCCGAGTACGACCTCATCATCCTCGATCCCCCCAGCTTCACCCGCAATAAAAAAACCCTCATGGACGCCATGCGCGGCTACAAGGAAATCCACCTGCGCGCGCTCAAGCTGTTAGATAAGGGCGGCATTCTTTCCACCTTTTGTTGTTCCCATCATGCGTCCCGCGAGTTGTTCCTCGAAAATTTGGTGGACGCCTCGGTCGATGCCAAGAAATCGCTGCGCCTGGTCGCCGAGCATGCCCAGCGCGCCGACCATCCGATCCTCATTTCCATCCCCGAAACCAGCTATTTGAAGGGCTTCACCTGCGAAGTCATCGCCGCACGTTAGACGCCTCCCGCAAGCGTGGCCCGTCCTAAAGGAGCGCATTTTAAGTCGTTCGATTTCCGATTGATGATTGTTGATTTTTGAATGCTGATCGGATGTTGGATTGCCGTTTCGACACTTCAACAATCAAAAATCAACAATCGGCAATCATCAATCAAAGGAGCATCCGAATAATTGGCCTTCTGCTTGGCGGAAGACACTCGCGCCGCAAGGCCGCCGGGTTCAGCCGTTCATGAGGCGCAGGCCCCAGGCGATGAGCGAGGCGGTGGTGAGGGCGAGGACGAGCAGCAACAGCAGACTGCGGGTCTGGGTTTTGAGCAGGTTGCGGGCTGCGGCGCTGCTGGCCATTTGTTGTTCGTAGTGTTTGAGGCGCGAGATTTCCTTGACGCGCTCGAGCGGGGGCATGGTGTTTTCGCGAGCCAGTTTCTCGCGGGCGATCATTCTGGGCACTTCGCGGGCTTGCTCCAATTCCTTGGTGAGCCGTTGCGCTTCCTCTTCGCAGTATTTCAACTCCAGTTCATCTTGGAGAATGGTGGGGGAACTCATGGCTGCGGGCTACTTGAGAAGATAGATGATCAGGGCGGCACCTCCGAGCGCATAGAGCGGGAGGTTGAAGGCCAGCCCGTTGCGCAGGTTGTGCAGGAACTCAGAGCCGTTAGGGGATTTGGTCCGGCTGCGTTTGCGTTTCGAAGCGTGCCCGAAAATCGTGCCGCTACGGCTGTGTTCAAAGTGGCTGGCGGCTTGGTCGTATTCGTCCGCCGCCATATCCACCGCCATGGTGGCTCGCTCGAGTTTTTCTGCTAGATTGTCGCGGGTCCAACCTTCGGGATTGATTTTATCGAGTTTATCGACGTGAGAAACGAAGCAGGTGCGGCATTGTTCGAGGTCTTCGACTTCCTGGCGGATTTCATACAACTCGCGCTCAATGAGGGTCACCGCCGAGGTGAGCTTTTCCGACAGCTCAACCTGCTGCGACAAAAACGTGCGCTTGCGGGCGGTGAGTTCTTCGAGTTCGCGCTTCTTGCGCTCCAGTTCCTCGCGCTGCACTTGGATGCGATCGAGTTCATCTTGCGCCGCTTGCAGCTTCGAATCGTAATCCTCCGTGGTGCTGGAACCCGCACGCGTCGGCATTTCCAACTGGGTCGAGCGGAGCTTGATGTGGTGGGTGTGTTCGCTGGTCACTGGCATGGTAGGCTCGGGGTTGCTGCAACGCATGCACCCATAGCCAAATCCCCCTGATTTGGCTAGCGAAATATTCGGTAAAGGTTAAATATTTTTCCGCACCGCCCTCAGATGAAAAACATGGGTGAATTTTGGCCGGCACAAATGGATTCCAGAGTGACCAGATCGAGTTCGTGGCAGAGGTTGGCGGAGATTTTATCCCAGACGGACTGGATGGCGGGGCCGGATTGGCCATCCGGGCTGACCGAGTTTTGCAGCAGTGAGGGGTCCACCGCATCGATCACCTGGCGCAGGGTGATGGCATCGGCCGGGCGGGCGAGGAGGTAGCCGCCGGCGGCGCCACGGCACGAGTCGATGAGTCCGGCGCGGCGCAAATCATTGAGAATTTGCAGTAAAAAGCTTCTCGAGATGTCTTCTCGTTGCGCGAGATCGTCAAGTCGTGTAAGAGTCCTCCCGTCATGGTGCTTGGCGAGTTGGGTCATCGCCCGGCATGCGTATTCCAACTTTTGAGATATTTTCATGAGCGAAATTCAACATAGCGGAGGCCATCCGGCCAGCAAGAACACAGGTGACCTTTGCCTCGGGCGGGGGCTTGACGTCGCCAGCGTCTGGCAGACGCTGCGGACTGAGGCGCGGCGGGTCGCCACCGAAGAGCCCTTGCTCGGGCAATTGGTGGAGGATGTGATCCTATCGCGCGCCTCATTGGCCGCCGCACTGGGTGCGCGGCTGGGCCGGCGCTTGGCGCGCACGGACATGCCGCGGCAGAGCATGGAACCGTTGTTCACGGGGGTGTTTGAAAGTGAACCACGGATTGTGGGCAGTGCCGCGCGGGATTTGGTGGCGATGTATGAGCGGGATCCGGCGTGCTTCTCGCCCTTGGAGCCGCTGCTTTTTTTCAAGGGCTTTCTGGCACTCAGCACCTACCGGGTGTCCCATCAACTGTGGCACGACGGGCGGCGGTGGCTGGCGCTTTATCTGCAGAGCATTGCCAGCGAGTCCTTCGCGGTGGACATTCATCCGGCAGCCCGCATCGGTTGCGGTATATTGTTAGATCATGCCACATCCTTTGTGGTTGGGGAAACCGCGATCATTGAGGATGATGTTTCCATCTTGCACGAAGTGACGCTGGGCGGCACCGGCAAGGATAGCGGGGATCGTCATCCGGTGGTCCGTTCAGGCGTGCTCCTCGGCGCCGGCGCGAAAATCCTCGGCCGCGTCGAAATCGGCACCGGCGCCAAGGTCGGCGCC
>JBILFE010000213.1:0-6174 GCA_044351705.1 Luteolibacter sp.
CTGATTTAGAAACCTCTATAAAGCAACATCCTAGCAATGAAAGTTTGGACGTATGTTACTATTCAAGTCCATCGCTCTTAATAAAATCTTCTGATCGATCAATGGAAGGAATGGATTGCTTGGTTAACATTGATAAATCTACCAGACATGTTTATGCATTTTCTGTATGTGGCAAGCATTTTGAGAAAATGTTTCAAGCTGCTGATGTTGGTTTTAACGATTTTGCCCAGCAATTTATGAGTAAATATCATATTAAAGAATTTGCACCAGATCGCAAACAGAGCAATAACCGGCTACGAGTGTTCACTCATACTCAAGGAAGTGTTAAAATTACAATTTGTGACTATGGGGAAAACACATCATTTTTAGGATTTTGTTTAGATCGCGTTAACCAAGCGAAATTTTAGGTAAAATTGGGATATATTCTATCAATAATAGCGCTACATTCGACCTATTAAGACGACAAATAAACAATTCTAAATGAATTGGTATTACTTAGATTGAGACAAGGCGGTAGACCCCCTCGCAGCGTCCACCATGATGGAACTCATGGGCCTGCGACATGCTAGCAGAAGACACCCAGGTGCTCAAGGAGAAGGCAATATCATACAGACTCTTAATGATAATAATCTACTGGTTCGTAAGATGCTGAAAGATGCTCCATAAGATTGAATCTTGTTTGCTTTGGAACGTGTCAGGTTCAGAGATCTCCGGGACTTCGAACGTTGAAGGGATCGTTGATGGGTTAGATTACGGATTAGCGACTTGCCAACTTTGTTTGCGCCGTTGTCTTAGCATAGTGCCACTATATCTGACTGTCGCGAAACTCCCGTGCCCGGATACGAATGCCGCCGTCCGGCGAGAGGTCGACGAGGTGGTAGATCCGCCTCTTGTCTCCGTCCTCGTCGTCATGGACTCCGCCAGCCGTGCCGGCCCGCAGAATAACCCGGCGGTTTCCGAGAGACACCTTTTGAATTCCAGCTTTCTGATGAACGTGGCCGCAGAGCACGAGCGTCGCGTTTGACCCATGAATCCAGCGGAAGACTTCCTCGGGCGGTGGTATTACAAAGTTCTGCTCAACCGGCTTCACGAACTTGTATTCCCTGGCAAATTGCTGCGTCCACGGATGGTGGTGCATGACGAGAATCCGATGCGGGACATGGCTCCATGCGCCGAAAAATCTATCTGCTGCCGTCCGTTGATCTTCTGAAAGCTCACCTGCCGCCCACTTCAACGGGTTGTATTCGTTGTTACGAGTGGTGTCCAAGCCGACCAACACGACCTGGTCATTCAACACCTTGCCGAATGGATAAGCTGATCCCCGCTGCAAAGACTTGAATCCCTTGCCGGTGCGGGAACCTCGCGTGATGGCGACAAAGTCGTGGAATATCGAAGTCGGACGCCGCGGGATGGTGAGTTTGCGATTGGAAACCGGGAAGATGTCGTGATTGCCGGGGATGATGGTCAGGCGCTTACTGCCGGCCCATCCGAGATCTTTGAGCGCGGCGACAAAGGCTTTCAAAACTTTCATTTCCCCGGATTCGACCAGATCCCCGCTGATGATGAGGTGGTCAGCGCCGCGCATACCGGCATCTTCCACCAATGCCAGGCAGCACTCGAAATCCCGGTTGACGCCAGTGAGGTGGAGGTCCGATAGATGGGCGATCCGGTAGGCGTCAGTAGCAGCGCGGTGGAGGACATATTGTGCGCTCATTGAAAATCGAAATTTGGATTGCCTTTGTGAGTCGCCGCCGCGTCAGATTGACCAGACGAGCATCTCGCCGCGACGTGGGTCAAACGCCATCATCTGCCGGGTCTCCTCGTTGAGCACAGGATCGTCGTCAAGGCAGCCTGCCACGCGTTCAAGTGAAGCCCTCGGACCGCAGCATTTCAAATTCGCCTCCAACAAACGAGCGCGGTCCTTGGAATGGGCGATGATTCCCGAATCCCAGCCCTTGTTCTGCGCCGCAAACTTGCCGCTCCGGTAATGGTTGGCCATGGCTATGGTTCCGCCGCGCATGGGGACGCGCGCAACTCAACTACACCGCCGATGGGTCACTCGAAGACATCGGCAATCTCGACCCGGCTTATGCCGCCCGGATTTTGTCCGATCCGAAGCGCTTTCTGAAAGCCGTCGAGGAATTTCATCAGGCGAAGGAGGTCGCCGCCGCGCAGTGAGTGCGATCCTCAGAAAAACGGCAGCCAAGGCGCACTACCTGCGCGTGGCGGCGGAATGGATGACGGGCAGGAAGCGTGTTCCGTCCGTTGCCATTGCCGATGCCGAAAGCGCGGCGCGTGCCGTGCTGGCCCGTCATGCCTGCCAGCCGAAAGCCCATATCAAGCTCCCCCGGCCCGGTCACGGCGACAAGCCGGCAGTTAAGCCATAACTCCAACCATCTATCTCAAACCAACCAACTCCAAACCAAACTAACATTATGCCATCATATACCGCATCCACACCGACCGAACGCCCCGACCATGTCGAACCGGGCGACTATCCGGTCGAAGTCATCGACGCCAACGAGACGGTTTCCAAGACCGGCCACGAGATGATCGAACTCAAGCTCAAGACATCCGCAGGATCATACCTCTACGATTTCCTGGTCTTCATCCCTAACGCATACTGGAAAATCGACAGCTTCCGCGCCGCCACCGGCGAGGTGGTCACGCCGGAGGATGAAGTCGAGATCATAGCAGACGATCTGATCGGTCGCACCGGCACCGTCCGCCTCATCGTCGAGGAATACAAGGGCAAGAAGCGCAACAAGGTCGCCGCCTGGTTGGCCCCGAAGGCGGGTCACATGCCAGCGAAGTCCACCCCGGCCGCGAAACCCGCAGCACAACCCCAACCCCAAGCCGACGAAGATGACAACATCCCATTCTAACCGGATGGGCCTGCGGGCCTATCAGATGAAGGCAAGGCAGGACATCCACACGGGATTCTCAAACTTCGACCGCCAACTCGGGGTGCTTCCAACAGGTAGTGGAAAAACTATTTTGTTCAGCCGGATGGCGCAGGATTTCCAGCCCCAGCGCACTTTGATTCTTGCCCACCGTGAGGAACTCATCTCCCAGGCGGTGGACAAGCTGGAAGCGGCGACAGGGATTGAGGCGCAGGTCGAGATGGGCGATGAACGCGCCTCGCTCGATGCCCCGGTGGTCGTCGCCTCGGTGCAGACGCTCATGCGCGAGACACGGCGCAACCGCTGGCCACGGGACCATTTCGGACTCGTGGTCGTGGATGAAGCGCATCATTCGTTAGCTGATAGTTATCTCAACACGCTCCGGCATTTCCATGACCATGCCAAGGTGTTAGGTGTTAGTGCGACCCCTGACAGGGGAGACAAAAAGAACCTGGGCCGTTACTATCAGAACATCGCGTGCGAGGTGACATTGCTGGACCTCATCCAACAGGGCTGGCTCGCGCCGATCAAGGTCAAGACCGTGCCGCTTGGCATGAATCTTGATTCCGTCAGGACCACGGCGGGCGATTTCAACGCCGATGACCTGGGGCACGCGCTGGAGCCGTATCTCGGGCGCATCGCCGACGTGATGGTCGAACACCGGCACCGCAAGACGCTCGTGTTTCTGCCGCTCATTTCGGTTTCCAAGCGCTTCGCCGAACTCTGCCGCGAGCGCGGCCTGAAGGCGGAGCATGTGGACGGGCAAAGCTCCGACCGCCAAGCCATCTTGGAACGCTTCAAGCGTGACGAGACGCGGATCCTGACCAACGCGATGCTCCTAACGGAAGGCTATGACGAACCCAGCATTGACTGCGTTGTGTGCCTGCGGCCCACAAAAGTGCGGGCGCTGTATTCGCAGATCGTCGGCCGCGGCACCCGGATTTGCCCTGGCAAGGATCATTTGCTGGTACTCGATTTCCTTTGGCAGTCGGGCGAACACAGCCTGGTCAAGCCGGCCCACCTGATCGCCGAAGACGAGAACGACGCACAGGCTCTAACTGAGAAACTCGGTGACGACGGCGACATGGAAGAGGCACGCGAGGCGGTGGACGCCGACCGGACACGCAAGCTTCGGGAGCGGCTCGCCGCCAACCTCCGCCGCCAAGGCAGCGTGCTCGACCCGTTGGAGTTGGCCGTCACGCTCAACGACGCGCATTTGGCCGAGTTCATTCCGGTCATGCAGTGGCAGGGCGAGTCGCCCACCGCGAAGCAGCTCGATTGTCTCGTGAGATTCGGCATCGACGGGAACGCGATCCTGACAAAAGGACATGCCTCGTTCCTGTTGGACCGGCTCATCACGCGCCGGAAACTGGAGTTGGCCACACCGAAGCAGGTCCGCCTGTTGCGCAAATACGACCACCCGCGCCCTGAGATGGCCACTTTCAAGGAGGCCCAGGCGTTCCTTGCCATCAAATTCGGCAGCCCCACCGGACCTAACTGAAACCATCCATGCCACGCTACCGGTCAACCTGGCCATCGCTGCCCCGCCGCACCCTTGACTACCTCCAGCACGGTGCCGCCGAGGGCAGCAGGAATGCCGAACTCTTTGACGCCACCTGCCAGTTCAGGGACGCCGGGCACCCGCTTGAAGACGCGGAAGAGCAGTTGCTTGCCCGCGCCATGACCGACGGGTTGACCGAAACGGAGGCACGCCATGCGATCCACTCGGCATACGCCGGGGCATCCAGGGAGCCGGTGGGCGCTGCGGCGGCAAGTCCCGCGCCTGCCGCTCCTCTGCGACGCCAGGCACCTGCCGGCCCTCCGCGACGTCCCGCGCCTGCTGCGCCCGCCACCGTCCCGCAGGAGCGGTCGGCAATGGCCGTGCCTGGGCCGATGGATGACGGATTTGTCAGGCTGATCGACACCTGTTTCAATCCGGACGAATATGTCGCCATCGCGCCCGCCGGGGAATCCGACGAGGGCGAAATTGCCCCGCGCCGAGGGGTGACGCTCACGGCGGCGGCGTGGAAAGCCAGGGTTCAGGCCAAGGGCGGCATCGAGCGGGTGTTCGGCACCAAGCTCGGGTTGTTCCTGCGCATCAACCCGATGCGCAAGGATGGCGCTACCAACGAGGATGTGACCGCATTCCGGCATGTGCTCGTTGAATTCGACCGCGACCAAGCCGGCGAGCCGATCCCGAAAGAAGAGCAATACCATGCGATCATGGCCAGCGGCATGCCGGTTTCCGCGCTGATAGATTCCGGCAACAAGAGCCTGCACGCATGGGTGCGGGTCGATGCCCCGGATGAAAAGGAATACAAGCGCCGCGTCGCCATCATCTGGGACTGGTTTGCAGGTCTGAACCTCGACAAGCAGAACCGCAACCCTAGCAGACTGTCGCGCTGCCCGGATGGCAGGCGCACCGTGGACGGGGATGTCCGCCGCCAACGCCTGCTCGCGCTGCAATTTGGCGCGGAATCGTGGGCCGCCTGGGAAACCAAGCAAGCCACGCCCGACGAGGGGGCGCTGATGCCCATCTCCCAACTGGCGGTTTATGACACATCCCACGATCCTAACAACATACTTGGCAAACGCTGGCTCTGTCGTGGCGGCTCGCTGGTGGTCGTCGGCCAGTCGGGCATCGGCAAGTCGTCGCTGTGCATGCAACTCATGATCCTGTGGGCGCTGGGCCTGCCGGCGTTCAATATCACCCCGGTGGCACCGCTGCGTTCGTTGCTCATCCAGGCGGAAAACGACGTGGGCGACCTGGCCGAGATGTATCAGGGCGTCCGCCAGGGAATGGGCATCACTCCCGAACAGGAGGCAATTCTCAACGAACGCATCTTCATCTACCGCGACACCACCCGCACCGGCCCCGATTTCGTGAACGCCGCCTCCGCGCTCGTTGACCGCCACAAGCCCGACCTCGTGTGGGCCGATCCATTGCTCAACTACATCGGCGACGAGATTTCCGAGCAGCGGGTCATCAGTGACTTCTGCTGCAAGCTCCTCAACGCGGTGAGCCTGCGCACGGGCGTCGTCTGGTGCCTGCTGCACCACACCGGCAAGCCGTCCAAAGACCCGAAGGCGGCGAGCCACTGGACCGCCAGTGACCTCGCCTACAGCGGCCTTGGCAGCTCCGCCCTCACCAACTGGGCACGCGAAACAGCCGTGCTGGTGCGCGTCAAGACACCAGATGGCGACCCGCCCACGTTTCAACTCAGCATGACCAAGCGCCGGACCCGTGCCGGCTTGCGTGATTCCGTGGGCA
>JBILFE010000214.1:0-6158 GCA_044351705.1 Luteolibacter sp.
GCCACCCCTTCGCTGGTTGCAGCAGAGGAACCCGCCGATCCCGCGAAGACCGAGATCGCCGAACTCCGGCAGCAAGTCCAGGACCTAACCAAAATGGTCCAGGACCTCCAGCAGCAGGTCGGCTCCCGGCCTGCCGCAGTCCCCGACCGGCCACGCGTGCCCGCCCATCGACCGCCACCGGAGTCTGCTACCAAAGCGGCCACGGTGGTGCCGCCAACATCGCCCGAGCCGGATCTGGCCACGGGTTCGCAGGGCGCTCCGTTGCCCGCGCCCAAGCGCTCTGATGCGAGCGTGTTCAACCCGGAAATTTCGGCGGCGATCGATGCCATCGGCTCCTACTCGGCCAGTGCCGATAACACCAACTTTACGGTGCGGGACATCGAATTGATGGTCCAGGCCAATGTGGATCAACTGGCCCATGCCTACGCCGTGTTCAATGCGGAAAGCGAACTCGATCCGTGGACCAAGACCGACCCGTTCGGCGAGGTGTCGCTCGGGGTGGAAGAGGCGGCGATCGAGACCACCGCGTTACCTTACGGACTCGCGGTGAAAACCGGCGTATTCTTCGCGGACTTCTCGCGTTTGGGCAAGGTCCACAGCCACGAACTGCCATTCACCGACCGCCCCGCCTCACTGGAAGGCATCCTTGGCGGTGAAACCAAGGCGCGGGGAGTCGAGCTGAGCTGGTTGCTCCCGATCAATCACTACCTGCGCCTCACCATGGGAGCGGTGGACAACATTGGTGCGGAAACCGCGGCAACCGGCGTTTTCACCACGCTGAACGGCGATTCGGATGAGTTGTTTGCTAACAGCATGCACCGTTCATTCGGCGATCTCACCTACTATGGTCGGGCGGCGACGATTTTCGAACTCTCGGATAGCAGTTCGCTCAACCTCGGTATCGACTATGCCCACGGCCAGGACCGAGGATCGCGTGAACTCGCCAGCGCTGATTTCAAATTCACTTGGCGACCGGATCCGGCCAGCTTTGATCGGCTGGAAATCGGCGGCGAGCTGCTGCACGGAAAGAACTCGGGCGAGTTCGGTCCGTCTGCGCGGTTCTCCGGCGGGCCAACGAGTGGCGACTCCACCGCGAGCGGGGCCTACGTTTACGCCCAATACCGAATCGGCAAGGACTGGGAACCCGGCCTCCGTTACGATTGGTATCGCCCGGAGGCTTGGTCGGAGACCGATGCCGACTCCGACGGTATCGCCGATGGTATGGCCCGCACCCGGCAATCCGTCAACTCCCTGTCGGCCTATCTGAACTATAACCTCAGTGAATACAGCCGCCTGCGCCTTGAGGTCAGCCACCTCAACGGAGCGTCCGGAAGCTTCAACGGCGAGGACGACGACTGGCTAACTTTCCTCCAATGGACCATCACCATGGGTGTTACTCATCGCCACTCCCTGGAAGCGTCGTGCCAACATCAGTGAGGCGTGGCTGGCGGTGGTCTATCTCGCCTCGGTTTCCGCAACCAACCTGATGTTGGCCACCGATGCCGTCGGGGAAACCTATCTAGGCGATCTGTTCCACGGACGCTTGTTGTTCATCGGTGAGTCAGAATTGAAACTGCTAGGCATCACCCTGGTCAGCGGGTTTTCCTTCCTGTTCGCCTTCCGGCGACGCCTGCTGCTTACTCTCACCGACTACGACTACGCCTCGGTCGCCGGCCTGACCGTCGGTGGCTGGGCATTGGCCGCCACAGTGGTGAATGGAACAGTCATCGGCATCACGGTAGCCACCGCTGGACCGCTGGTCGCTTTCGGATTCCTGGTGCTGCCAGTCTTAACAGCCGCCACCTTCGCCACCAGCCTGCGCGGCAATTTGTGGCTGTCGATGCTCGGTGGCTTGGTAATTTCTCTCGTCGGATTTTGGCTGTCGTATCATTGCGACTTTCCACTCGGCGACTCGGTGGTCGCCACCGGGTGCGCGGTCCTCTTGCTGGTCCGCTTGCTGTGCCTCGTCCCGAGGCTCCGGCCTCGTTGAAAAATGACCAAGGGCCAAGCGCGGGCACACGCCTTCTCGATGGGGGCGTCGAGGAGGCCGCGCACGAGCGGAAGCGGCAAGCCGCCACCACGCCGTATTCATGTTAGATTCACGGGGTGGGTGATGTTCCAGCCGGTGGTGTCGGCTCGGAATTCGCCACCGGCGCATGCGCCTTGCGCCCATAGACCCGCTCATAGGCACGACAGAACGGACACACCTTCGTTTCGGCCTGCTTCACCAACTGGAAGGCAAGACCGCTTTGTTTGCGCCGCGCGCGCCGACACACCGGGCAGTTCATGCAAACCTTGGCCAGGATCCTGTCAAGTGATGTTGGATGTCTGGGGGGCATGATGGAGCTCTTTGTTTCTCGCGGTAATGAGCATACGCCAATAAGATGCAAGGGATTTCACAGGGCTTTCACAGGAGGGATCCAATGCCCGTTGCTTGATCTAGCGCAACCCACTGGAGTTTCCCCGCCAGTGCCCGAAGTTTCACCTCGCCTGATGCCATCCGCATGTCAGCGGCCGGTTCGCCACCGAGGGAGTGGCGCTTGCCGACAAGCTTCCCTTGGTAGCAGGAGTTGCCGGGCGACTCCTGCCGCGGATCTAACGGCTTTTCAATTTGTCCTGCATGATTGTGAGAATCTCCGCATCCACGGTGGCCATGCCGAATTGGGCCAGTCGCCCGAGATTTGCCAGCGAGGTTTCAGCATCAATGCCGACGATTCCGTCCGTAGCCGGTATTCCCATGCCAAGGAGGGCGAGATTGGCGGCCCGGAAGGCGGCATCCACCCCCGTCATGGTTTTCATCGCGCAACCGATTTTGGCCCCATCGCAAATCATGCCAGCCAAATTTCCCACCATCGTTCCAATCGCGAGCCCGATCTGGTTGAGGTTGCCTCCATGCAGGTGAGTCACACCTGCCGCAATGCCGATCCCGCCGGCAATGGCGGCACCACAAATGGCAGAGAGTGTGCCCAGGTGCCAGGTTGTGGCGGACGTAAGCAGACATGCCAATGCCAGTGCCTCATCGCAGCGTTCCTCCGGCATGCGCGTTTCACCGCCATAAAGTGTCAACGGTACGGAAACCGTGATGCCCTTGTTGCCAGAACCGGCGAGTGACATTACGGTCAACGGCTCGCCAGACATACGCCCAAACACGCCTGCCGCCACCAAGCGACTCAGGTTGATCGGCGATTTCTGCTCACACTCCGCAATGAAGCCCGCTGGAAACAAACCCAGCCCATGCCGCGCCATTGCGATGTTCAATTCTGTTCCCTCGTGCAGCAGCGCCCGGTCACCTGGCCCTAGACTGCGTGCCAGACCTAACAATTCAGCGAGTTTCATTCCCGCGAGCGTTTCCCGCACCGACTTCGCCGTCGCCGCCCCTGTGCCGCTTACCGCGCCGCCGATCTCGCGGCCATCCACCTCAATGCGCGAGACCTGGGTATGCTCGCGAATCAAGACCACCCGGGCGGTTCCCGATTCCCGAACCACCGTGGCATCAATGAACAGAGCAGTCTTCCCTGGGTCCACTTCCACATGAATTCCGCGTTGATCCACCAGGTGCCCTGCGGCTTGCAAGGCCCGGGCATCCGTCTGCTCAAAGCAGCGCAGCCCCAGCGAATGATCCGGAAGATGCGCTCCGATGGCCAGCGTCCATAACAATCCAGTGCGCTGCCCCGAATTCGGAATCCCCACTGAATGGCAGTTCTTGTAAGTCCGAGCATCACAAACCAAGCGCACCAGCCTCACTTCGCCGCGCTGCAGGCTGGCCGCCATGGATGCGGCATACGCGATGGCTGCGGGTTCGGTGCATCCCAGGGAGGGCCGCCATTCCGCGGATAAATAATCAGCAAAGTTCATGTTCTTTGGCGGGTAGCGAAGGCTCCTGAATCTTGTGTTATGACATGGGTGGAGTTCCTCCTTGCGGCGAGGTTGGTTGGTTCGGTCTCGCCGCGTGGGCCTTGCGCCCATAGACCCGCTCATAGGCACGACAAAACGGGCACACCTTTGTCTCCACCTGTTTCACCAACTGGAAGACCGGGCCGCTCTGTCGCAGGCGGGCATGCCGGCAGACCGGGCAGTTCATGCAAACCTTGGCCAGAATCATATCAAGAGAGGATGGATGTCGGTCGTTCATGGCAGTGATTTCAGTCGAATTTTCTTGCAGTAATGGGCATACGCCAATAAAAAGCAAGCGCTTTCACATGAAAAAATCACCTGCCCGTCCGCCCGTCGTTTCCATGAACCCATCGACCAATCCGCTGCGTTTGGTTGTTGTCGGCGGTGTGGCCGCCGGTGCCTCGGCAGCGGCGCGGGCGCGTCGCCTCAGCGAGGCCGCCAGCATCACGCTGATCGAACGCGGCCCCGACGTGTCGTTCGCCAACTGCGGCATGCCTTATTTCATTGGCGGCGAAATCAAGCAGCGGGATGCGTTGGCGGTGCAAACCCCGCAAACGCTCAAGGCCATGCTCAACCTCGACATCCGCACGGGCACCGAGGCCATCGCCATTGACCGCATGGCACGACGAGTCCAAGTGCGGGACGGGGCCACCGGCGAAACCACTTGGATTACCTATGACAAACTGGTGCTCGCCCCCGGAGCCTCGCCATTGCGCCCCGCGCTGCCGGGCATAGACGATGTGCGCATCCACACCCTGCGCTCGCTTCAAGACATGGACCGCATCAAGGCCGAGGCGGCATCCGCCGGTCGCGTAGTCATCATCGGCGCGGGTTTTATCGGTTTGGAGATGGCGGAGCAATTCGTGCATCTGGGCAAACGGGTCACCTTGGTCGAACTTCAGGACCAGGTGCTGCCGCCGCTGGACCGGCCCATGGCGCTGCTGATGGAGGACGAACTGCGTCACCACGGGGTTGATCTGGTTCTCGGCGACGGCATCGACGGCTTCGAGGCCACACCTGCCGCACTGGCTTGCCGCCTGAATTCGGGACGGCGCATCGAGGCGGATCTGGTCATCCTTTCCATCGGCGTACGGCCGGATACCGCCTTGGCGCGGGACTGTGGTCTGGAACTCGGGCCGCGGGGTCACATCCGGGTCGACCGTTTCATGCAAACTTCCGATCCCGACATCCATGCGGCCGGTGACGCGGTGGAGACCCAGGATCTGGTGACGGGCGACCCCACCGCAGTGCCACTCGGCGGGCCGGCCAACCGCCAAGGCCGCCTGGCCGCCGATCACATTTTCCGTCCGGCTCAGGCCAAGCCCTATGCGGGTGCCCTCGGCACGGCCATCGTGCGTGCCTTCGGGGTTGCGGCTGGCTTAGTCGGCTGGAGTGAAAAGCGCTTGCAGCAGGCAGGACGCAGCTTCCGCAGCGTCACCGTCAACGACAACCACCACGCCAGCTATTTCCCGGGTGCCAAACCCATCCTGCTCAAGCTGCTGTGGGATCCGGCCGATGGCCGGGTGTTGGGTGCGCAAGTCACCGGCCTCGGCGGGGTGGACAAGCGCCTCGATGTGATCGCCACGGCCATTGCCGGCAGGCTGACCATTGATGACCTGGCCCAACTCGAACTGTCTTATGCCCCACCCTTCGGCGCGGCCAAGGACATCGTGAACTTGGCCGGCTTCGCCGCTTGCAACGCCCGCGACGGACTCGTCGTGCCGGTGGATGCGCTGCCGGACGATCCGGCGGTGCAAATCGTGGACGTGCGGCCCAGCGCGCTGTCGCGCCTGCATCCAGTGCCACAGCCGGGCGTTGTCAACATTCCGCTGGGCGAATTGCGCGCCCGCACCGGCGAACTCGATCCCGCCCGCCCTGTCGTCACCGTATGCGCCCTGGGCAAGACCGCATATTTCGCGGCCCGCATCCTCGCGCAGCGTGGATTTGCCGTCGCCTCGCTCACCGGTGGCTTGCGTGCCCGTATCGATCCGCGCAGCCCCGCCAAGCTCCCCACCCCCTAACCGGTCGCTACGCACCAGCGGAATTCTACGGGGTGCAGATTTGGTAGGCTAAATGACTGACCTCAAGCACTATTGCCATAGCGGGAAAAGTGCCCGGAGAGGCATTGAATTCTAACATTTTGAAAATCAGAGTACGACTGGAAGCGATCAGGAAACTCGAAGCCCTGATGGCGAAAAAACAATCGGAAGGGTAAATGCGTTCATATTATTGCTTGCTGTTATGAGCATACGCCAACAACATGC